>CAYNDN010000328.1:0-2330 GCA_964395075.1 uncultured Lentimicrobiaceae bacterium
AAGAAACCTCTTATGGACCACACCAGGCGGTTATCCCGGAAGTTACCGGATCAGCGTATTTCACAGGGAAAAACGAATTTTGGTTTGACCCGGATGATCCATTGAAGGAAGGGTTTATTTTTAGGTAGAAAAAAACTTTAATTTTGTTTCATTCTATTACAATTAGTTTTAAATGAAACTCCACTGACAATTATTGATGTACATGTACGAAAAAGAAAATATTGAGTGGAAATCAACATGGAAAGATGACTATTTTAAAATGGATATGTGGTTTTGCTAATGCAAATGGTGGACGACTTTACATTGGTAAAGACGATTTGGGTAAGCCTGTTAGACTTTCAAATGTAAAAAAATTATTAGAAGATATCCCGAATAAAATCATAAATCAGTTGGGTATTTTCTGTGATGTAAATCTTGGTGTTGATTCAAATACAGAAATAATAGAAATTATAGTTCCTTCTTATGAAATACCTATTTCTATTCATGGAAAATATTACTACCGCAGTGGAAGTACGATGCAAGAACTAAGAGGAAATGTTTTAAATGACTTTCTTTTGAGAAGAACAGGCAAATCCTGGGATGACGTCATCGAACCTGAAACATCTGTTGCTCTAATTAATCCAGATGCTTTTGAATATTTTAAAAAATTTGCCATCCAAAATAAGCGGTTTCCAGGAATTGAAAATGAGAGTGATTTATTAAAAGCACTTCAAAATCTTAAACTCGCAAAAAACGATGAGCTAAAACGCGCTGCCATATTACTTTTTAGCACAGACCCAAGAGACTATTTTTTTAATGCTTATGCCAAAATTGGGAGATTTGGACGAAATGACGAAGAACTACTTTCGCAGAATGTGATTGAAGGCAACGCATTTCAATTGGCTGATAAATTAATTGATGTTTTGGAAACCAAATATCTTACGAAAAATATTTCCTACAATGGAATACACCGAATAGAAACCCTCGAATACCCTTACGTAGCATTAAGGGAAGCAATAAATAATGCAATTATTCACAAGGATTATACCGGGCCATTTATTCAGATTAGTGTATTTGAAGATAAATTAATGATTTGGAATCCAGGAACCCTTCCTGAGGAAATCACAATCGAGGATCTCAAAAAACCACATGCATCATATCCCAGAAATCCGAAATTAGCTGATGTCTTCTTCAAAGGAGGTCTCATTGAAGCATGGGGACGGGGAACACTAAGAATTATCAATTCATGCAAAGTTATGGGGCTACCCCATCCTGATTTCAAAATTCTTAATGGGGGTTTTTGCATTACTTTTTACAAGAATATCTATTCAGAAGAGAATTTAACTAAACTTAAATTATCTGATATTCAGCAGAAAATAATATTATTTACAAAGGAAAAAGGCAGGACATCAAATTCTGACATTCAACGACTTTTAAATGTTAGCAAAATGACAGCGTATAGATACCTTACTGAATTGGAAGGGAAGTTTTTATCAAAAAAAGGGAAAACGGGAAAGGGCACATATTATGTTTTGAAATAAAAGGTATCGTAATGGTATCAAACCGGGGCTAATGGTATCAATAAGGTAACAAACTGCATAATTCAACTTGAAAAAAATAGCCATCGAAAGCATTCTGGGAACAACCATGGATGTAAAAGTTATTGAAGAAACCTCTTATGGACCACACCAGGCGGTTATCCCGGAAGTTACCGGATCAGCTTATTTCACGGGGAAAAACGAATTTTGGTTTGACCCGGATGACCCATTGAAGGAAGGATTCATTTTTAGGTAAGTAATCACAATCCAACCTGTTGAGAATTAATCGTTAGTTTGATGTATTTTTGCACAAACAATCATTACCAGAAACGTATGCAAAATATTTTTTCTGACATTAAGAATCGTGTAAAAACGAGTGATGCTTCTGCCCGCATCATTTTATTTGGATCTTTTGCGCGAAATGAGAACCGCAAGGATTCTGATATTGATTTGTTAATTCTTTCTGAAAAAACCACACTTTCTATTGAAGAAGAAAATAAGATAAAAAACCCTTTGTACGACCTCGAATTTGAGTCGGGACAAATAATAAGCCCAATAATACTCTCCAAACATGAGTGGGAATCAACGCACAATAAAACTCCATTTTTTGAGAATATCCTGAAGGAAGGAATTGCACTATGACAGAACAACAAAAACAGGATCTGATCGAATATCGCCTAAAAAGGGTACATGAAACACTATCAGAAATCAAAATCTTAATTGATAATAAACTTTGGAACACAAGCATTAACCGAACATATTATGCATGCTATTACGCTGTTACTGCATTATTTGTAACAAAAGATCTATCTA
>CAYNDN010000328.1:2340-6100 GCA_964395075.1 uncultured Lentimicrobiaceae bacterium
ACCCACACACATGCAGGAGTCAGACAATTACTGGGTTTACATTTTGTTAAAACCGGATTACTGCCCAAAGAACTCGGGCGTTTTTTTAATAGCTTGTACGATAAACGCCAAACCGGAGATTATGATGATTTCATCAGATTCGAAAAAGAGGAAGTTGAATATTTTTACGAAAATGCGAAGATTTTCATTTCTGCAATAGAAAAACTTATAAAAGAATAATCCTATGAAAAAGAGAATTTTAACAATTCTGATTCTTGTACCGTTTCTTGCAATTCAACCCATTCTGAGCTGCACCATCATCGTTGCCGGAAAAAACGCCACAACCGATGGCTCCGTGATTGTTTCGCATTCTGATGCCGGCCCCGATTGTCGGGTGCATGTAGTACCCGGGCAAAAATTCCCGGAAGGTGCCCAAACCCCGGTTTACTGGGGCATGATTGATCTGGGCCGGCCGCTTGGCAATTATGGCGACACCCTTGCCATGATACCGCAGGTGCGCGAAACCTACACCTATTTCCAGAGCGCATACCCGCAAATGAACGAACACCAGTTGGCCATTGGCGAAAGCACCACCAGCCAGCGCGATGAATTGAAACTGGATTTATCGGTTGCAGAACAGATCATGTCAGTAGAGCAGGCGCAGGCCTTTGCTTTACAGCGCTGCAAAACCGCCCGTGAAGCTTTGGAGCTGATCACTTCACTCATGGAGCAATATGGTTTCAGGCCTTCCTGTGTTGGTGAATCAGAAGACCTGGTAATTGCCGACCCTAATGAAGCATGGGTTTTGGAGCTGTTCAGCGTAGGCAACCAATGGAAACGAGGATCGGGAAAACCCGGCGTGATCTGGGCAGCACAGCGTGTTCCGGATGACGAGGTTTTGATCATCCCCAACTGGAGCATCATCAAGGGGATCGATCTTTCTGATCCTGAAAAATTCAGGGCATCATCAAACTATATGCAGGAAGCCATCGACCGCGGCTGGTACGATCCGGAAAGCGGCGAACCTTTCATCTGGCAGGAAGTCTATTCTCCGGTTGCAAGAGAGTGGGCCACCGCACGCTTCTGGGCATTTTATGCCGATGTGGCTCCCAATTACACCGAATGGGCCAACCGCTACACCAGGGATCCGTTTGCCGGAGACGAGCAATACATCCAGTATGTGGAGCCCTTATCGATGTATCCATTTTCGGTTAAACCGGAAAAGAAACTGGATGTGAAATATGTGATGGATTTCCAGCGCTCCACCTTCACCGGCACCATTTACGACAAAGAAAATGCACCTTGCTGGTATTATCCCGATAGTGAAGGCCAAATGGTGAAAAGCCCGATAGCAACTCCTTTCCCGACAAGGGAAATGAGGAAGGTTTTAAACATCAATATGCGGCGAAACACCGCAAGGGCAAGAGGTGAATATGGTATGATTGCCCAACTGCGCTCCTGGCTGCCCAATGAGGTAGGCGGCATTTACTGGTTTTATGTGGACAACGCTTTCACCAGCGCTTATGTGCCCATGTATGCCGAAATAAGTGATGTGGCTGAATGTATGAAGATTTATGATGACGAGGTTTTTGACAACAACTCCTGGCGATGGGCCGTGGATTTTGTGGACAACCTGCTTTATTTGAGATGGCAGGATGCGGTGAAAGATTTGCATAATGTTCGCGACCCGCTGGAACAATCCTTCTTTGATGAACAGGCCGGAATCGATGAAGAATATCAAAAATTGCACAAGAAAAACCCGAAGAAGGCTAAAGAGTACCTCACCGAAATAACCATTGAACGGCAGGAAAAAGCCATGAAAATATTCCAGGATTTACGAATCAAGCTGATTACAAAATATACGAATAATAAGCAGGGGATTTAAAGGGAGAGTTATTCGTTATTCCCCAAATTCACCCCGGATTTCCCGGGAGCAATAATTTCTGTTACTAACTGGGTTAGGTTGTTTCAGCGAAAATTTAGCTTCTACATCTTAAATCTCAAATTGTTAATCGTTGATCTTAAATCAAAAAAGTATCATCGTGATAAATTATTTTCCAAAAAAGATTTTTGCCTCCAGCGGTTCAAATATCAAACATCGGACATCGGATATTTTTGAAATTCAACCACATAAAAAAGTCGTTAGTCAAAATTAGTTGAGCATTGCTTATTGCCGCCGCATACAGGATTATTGATTTGGCCCGCGATGGCTGACTGAAGTATTCGCTAAGCCAAATTAGCCGGCACTTTGGTTTGCTAATCTTCATCATTTTATATAGTTGTTAGTCAGGATATCAGCAAATAATTCACTATCTTCGTATTTCAAAAAAAAACGAACATTAAACCAATGTAGATTTTTTAAAAACCAAAAAAAAATTAAAATGAAAAATCGAGCTACCCTTTTTCTACTCATTGCGGTGTATTGCACCGGCCTGTATGCACAAATACCTGATGAAATTTTTCTAAAAACCATCGAATCCGGTGATCTTGTCATATTAAACGAAAATACTAAACTCTCGATGGCCGGAAAAAAAGCAGCTTTTATTCAATTTACAGTTGAAAAAGATATCACCTATGAAGTGCGAAATAATGATGGTTATCAAGCCATAAATCCGGTGATCATTCCTGAGGCATTCGATGAAGTATATCATTCTCACAATTCAATTATTCTTAATGACCTTCGATTGCTCGATCAGGCAGTTGTAAATCACTTTGCGGCCAGTCGAATTTATCCTGACGGCAGCACAGAAAAATTGGATGTTGATGCAACTATGGAAGAAAACGAGGTGGTTACCAGAAAAGAACAATTTGGCTCGATCTACAACTACCGCTATACATTACCAGCATTATCAGCCGGTGATGTTGTAAGGATAGAATACTCCTACTCGTTTCCATTTATCACAAACATGGAAAAACTCCTTTCAACCCGGATTTTCTTAGACACCAAAATTCCACGTCAAAATTTTTCATTCACAATATCCCACCATTCAAACCTGTTCGTTGAAATTGAACATTTTAATGGTGCACAACCCATGCAAAAAACCGTTGATAAAACGAAAATTTATTCATGGACTTTTAAAAACCAACCCGGAAGTATTGATGAACCAGGGGCAAGACCATATACCGAAATCCCCTATATCATCATCACCCCAAAACCCTACGAATTCCAGTATCAACACTTCGATTCGTTTATCGAAGAATTTATTCCCACATGGTACTTATTGGCTTTCGATCGTGAGAACAAAATTAGAAAAGCGCATGTGGATGATCAAATCGGTGTTAAAAACAAGGACAACCATTGCTTTGAAAGGCTTGCAAAACGATATAATGGAATGACTCCGGAAGACACAACAGGAATCGTCAGGCTTCGATATTTCCAACGTTATATTGTTGACAGTGTGCGCTATGATAATGCTGCATCGCTGTATGATTGGCTGGAAACCAATCGCAAAAGAAGTCCGGGCTGCGACCTTGCCTCACATTTTATCAGAGAACCAAACAAAGAAATTATTTATGCTAATATGATCCCAAAATTTAACTGTCAATATTTTACTGCATATTTAGACGACAATCGTTCAGGACAAATTTCCGAAAATTACCTTGCCCCTTTATATGACAATGAAATGATTTTTGCTGCCATTACTGCTGACGATAACATAGCTTTTTTGATACCAAAAACTGACCAAAGGAATATGTATTGCGAAGAACTCCCCTTTTACTACGAAAACACCCCTGTTATGTTACTTTTTACATACGACTTTGCAGGATATAAGCGTAATTT
>CAYNDN010000329.1:0-845 GCA_964395075.1 uncultured Lentimicrobiaceae bacterium
AAACATACAACCCTTTTGTGTCTTCATCTCCAAAAGGCTTATAGTCTATCAGACAAAGATAATTGTCTTCGGTATCTAAAGCCTGAACATAGCAAGAATCTTCACAAGGTATGGAATTACTATTCACCCAGCCAAAAGCATGTTATGCCAACGAAGGCGCATCGGGGTCTGAAAAATCTACTACCTTGAAACCAACCCACAAGCATGCAATGAAAGCAAAATTCCCGGTCAGATCGATATCATAAGTTATTACATCCGGAAAAAAGGATATAACCGGAAAAATGATATTTTTACATTTGTAACCAAACGAAAAACACATAACAATGAAAATTCCGATTTACCAGGTGGACGCCTTTACCGACAAAATATTCAGTGGAAACCCTGCTGCGGTATGCCCACTGAAATCATGGCTCACGGATGAAACCATGCAAAAAATTGCACTCGAAAATAATCTCTCCGAAACTGCATTTTTTGTAAAGACAGGCAACATATTTGAAATCAGGTGGTTCACGCCAACCGTTGAAGTCGATCTTTGTGGCCATGCTACCCTGGCAATGGCGCATGTTTTGTTTCACCATCTCGATTATAAAAGTGATATCATTTTCCTGCAATCAAAAAGTGGCAATCTTAGGGTAAAGAAAAAGGGCGATCTGTTGGTTTTGGATTTCCCGGCAGGTTTTTACGAAAGCATCTCCATACCGTCAAAATTGACGAAGGCGCTGGGCCGCGAACCCGTTGATGCCGGTAAAGCCCTGGATTTCGCCGCGCCGTGCCTGTGCGTACAGCCCTTTGGTATCGCGCTGCTCACAGATTTCCAGCGGGGTATCGACAAAGACCTCGATGAA
>CAYNDN010000329.1:855-4659 GCA_964395075.1 uncultured Lentimicrobiaceae bacterium
CCGGTAAAGCCCTGGATTATCTCATAGCAGTTTACAACGATGAAGCCTTCATCGAAAACCTGAAACCTGATTTTCAGCTGTTGAAAGAACTTTCTGGACATGCACTCATTGTAACTTCAGCTAGCAAAAAAGTGGATTTTGTATCCCGGATGTTTGCTCCGTCCATCGGTATTGACGAAGATCCCGTAACCGGTTCCGCACACACAATCCTAACGCCCTACTGGTCGCATAAATTAGGGAAAGTCAGTATGCATGCCAAACAAATATCAGTTAGGGGTGGCGATCTGCATTGTAAAATTTCCGGTGACCGGGTAGAAATCGGCGGGAAGGCTGTAACGTATTTGGTGGGTGAGATTGAGGTTTGAAGTTATTGGGGTATTGAGCTAATAGAGTATTTGGAGGAATTGAGTATTGAAATGATGGAGGATTGGAAGGATGGATGGGTGGATGGATGTGGGATTGAATTGGTTAATGGTTTCAATGATAATTTTACTAATTTTGCAAAACTAAAATGTAAAGACCATGAATCTACACAGCATATTGATGTTCACCTTTGGTCCGATGGAAATCATCATCATCCTCGTTATTGTTTTACTGCTTTTTGGGGGTAAGAAAATTCCTGAACTCATGAAAGGCATGGGAAAAGGGATCAAAGAATTTAAAAAAGGTGTTAACGAAGAAGACGATAAGCCGGAGCAATCCGGCAAATAAGTTGCAGCTTTCCTGTTCAACTATTCCCGCACATTTTCGCGAACTTTTACCAGCGGCTTCAATTTATTGATGGCCTGCCTCACAGTCTTTGTGCCTTTAAAAATCAGGCGCAGCTTACTTTTGGTTTGATCCATGATGAAAGCCACCGGATTGTGCTTCATGTAGTTAAGAATGTGTGTGAAGGCCTGCGACTGATAATAGCTCGATGTTTCATCGCCAACAAAATACCCAATCAGCTTATCATTTTTAAGGACGATCTTTTCAAACCCGATTTTCCTTGCAATCCAGCGCAGCCTGATGGTATTGATTAGGTCATAAACCTCATCAGGTGGCCTGCCAAACCTGTCGGTGATATGTTTTTCGAAACGCCCCAGACCCTCTTCATTTCCAATGTTGTCCAGTTCCTTATACAAGCTCAGGCGTTCGGTAGTTACGGACACATAATCCTTTGGGATTAAAATCTGCATATCTGTTTCCACCTGGCAATCCAGCACAAACTCTTTTTCAGGCTGATCTTTAAACACATCCTTAAATTCTTCCTCGCGCAATTCAAGCATGGCTTCATTCAGTATTTTGTGATACATCTCATAACCGATATCTGAGATAAACCCGCTCTGTTCTGCTCCCAGCAGATTGCCGGCACCACGAATATCCAGATCGCGCATGGCAATGTTAAAACCGCTGCCCAAATTGGAAAACTCTTCAAGTGCCCTCAGCCTTTTACGGGCTTCCGGGGTTAGGGTTGTGATAGGTGGAGACAGCAGGTAGCAAAACGCTTTTTTGTTGGCACGTCCTACCCTGCCCCTGAGTTGGTGCAGATCACTGAGTCCAAAGTTCTGTGCATCGTTGATGATGATGGTGTTGGCATTGGGAATGTCCAGGCCATTTTCAACGATGGTAGTAGCTACCAATACATCAAATTCACCATCGATGAAATCGAGCATGACCTTTTCCAGTTTCGTGCCTTCCATCTGTCCATGGCCAATCCCGATTTTTACTCCCGGGCAAAACTTCTGGATCATATCCGCCACATCGTTGATATTTTGCACCCTGTTATGTACAAAAAAGACCTGCCCGTTTCTCGAAATCTCATAATTGATGGCATTGCTGATCACTTCCTCACTGAATCCACGCAATTCGGTCTGGATGGGAATACGGTTTGGTGGCGGTGTGTTTATTACAGAAAGGTCGCGGGCACCCATCAACGAAAATTGGAGTGTACGCGGGATTGGAGTGGCAGTCAGGGGAAGTGTATCCACGTTTACCTTGAGTTGCTTGAGTTTTTCTTTTACGGCCACCCCAAACTTTTGCTCCTCATCAATAATCAGCAATCCCAGATCCTTAAATTTTATTTCCTTCGATACCAACTTGTGTGTCCCGATAAGGATATCTACGCTACCATCCAACAACCCTTTGTAAATCCGGGTTTGCTCCTTGCGCGACTTGAAGCGATTTACATATTCTATATTCACCGGAAAATCCTCCAGCCGCTTTTTAAAGGTTTTATAATGCTGGAGTGCCAGGATTGTAGTAGGCACCAGAAGTGCCACCTGTTTGCTGTCGGTAACCGCTTTAAAAGCAGCACGTATGGCCACTTCAGTCTTTCCAAAACCTACATCACCACATACGAGCCTGTCCATGGGATATTCCTTTTCCATATCCGTTTTGGCATCGTGGGTGGCTTTATACTGATCGGGGGTATCCTCATATATAAATGAAGCCTCCAGTTCGTGTTGCAAATAGGAATCGGGGGCAAAGGCAAAACCTTTGGCCGCCTTGCGTTCCGCATAAAGTTTAATGAGGTCTTTAGCAATATCCTTGACCTTCTTTTTGGTGCGCTCCTTCAGCCGGGACCAGTTGTTGGTGCCCAGCCTGTTAAGTTTCGGCGCAATGCCCTCCTTACCTACAAATTTGGCGATTCGATGCAGCGAATGAATGCTCACGTAAAGCAAATCACCTTTGTCGTACACCAGGCGTATGGCTTCCTGCTGCTTGCCATTGTTATCAATTCTTTGCAAACCATCGAACCGGCCCACGCCATGATTGATGTGGGTAACATAATCACCGGGCTGCAGGTCGTAAATCTCCTTGAGTGTTAACGCCTCTTTGCCTTTGATGCTTTCGCGCAGGTGGAAACGGTGATACCGGTCAAAAATCTGGTGATCGGTGTAAACAGCTACCTTAAGATCATTATCCACAAATCCGCCATGGATTGGCAAGGCGATGGTTTCATATTCGAGCTGGTTGGGATTTTCCTCCTTCCGCACGGCATCATCCAGGATGGCATGCAGGCGTTCGGCCTGCTTGGCATTGGAAGCAAAGATTATATTTTCAAAACCTGCGCGCGTATTTTGATGCAGGCCCGAAATGAGCATATCGAAATTTTTATTGAAAGAGGGCTGCGGCAAAATATCGAACTGCCAGCGTTGATCGGCTGCCAACATTTTATGGGTACCGAATTCAACGATCGAAAATTTCAGGGCTTCCTGCACAAATTGCGCCCCCGAAATGAACAGACCCTCCGGGTTTACGCGCTCTTTTTCCCCGCCAAGTTGTCCGTAGGCAGCCACTGCTTTTTCCAGTTCCTTGTCCATCTGCTCAATTGTGAGATTGGCATCGTCAAACCAAAAGGTGGAATTGTCGGGAATAAAAGTTGTGAGCGGAACTTTGGTAAAATCCTCCTCGCGCTTTTGCAGGTCGGGCATGATGGACACCTGGCTAAGCATGGTGAGTGAAAGCTGGTTTCCAGGTTCAAAGGTACGGATGGTCTCAACATCATCACCAAAAAACTCGATACGATAAGGGTAATCGCTGGAAAAAGAAAAAATATCGATAATGCCGCCACGTACGGCAAACTGCCCTGGTTCTGCCACAAAATCCACCTCTTCAAACTTCAGGTCGGCCATGGCCTCGGTCATAAAATCCAGCGAGAGTTTATCGCCTTTTTTAACCATCAACGTGTTTTTGGCCACTGTGAATTTGTCCACCACTTTTTCTGCAAGTGCTTCAGGATAGGTTACCACTGCAAAGCCCCGACGCCGGCCATGGAGTTTGTTTAGCACCTCGCTTCGCAGCAAAACATTGGAACTGTCA
>CAYNDN010000329.1:4669-6081 GCA_964395075.1 uncultured Lentimicrobiaceae bacterium
TGTCAGTGCGCTCAATCTCGTAAGGCCGCTTGTATGATGTTGGGAAAAACAGCACTTTCCTTTTGCTGTATTCCATGTCGCGTTCGCGAAAAAGGCTTTCCAGGTCGTTGTGAAAATAGGCTGCAGATTCTTTGTCGGGGAGAACAAAAACCTGGTTTCCTTTGAGTAGCTGCACCAGCGATGCCGCTATGAATGCACGCATCGATCCTTTGCTGCCATTGATGTGCAGCCTTTTTGTCCGTTCTTCCAGCAACTGTTTAGCAATTTGCCGCACGGCCGGACTTTCGGCATACAATGTTAAAATCTCGTTACTCGTCACAATTCACCCTGCAATTTGCGGCTGCAAAAATAGGGTTTTAGGGGAGAAAAGCGAGTGCGTTATTGGTGATTCGTAATTGGTGATTTGGTTTGAATTCAGAAAACGGTATTGTGTTATGAAACAATATGGTTTTAGGAACTACTTCACTATTAAAGTAAAAGGTTCTACTACCATTTTTGTGGGTAAATTCTTCTTTGCTGATTAGTGTGTGTTTTTCTGTAAGATCTTCCACAAAATTTGCAGTAGTTCCAAGTATAATTAACTTTGATGCAGGAGCAGCAGCTAAAATAACTGTTTCGTCCTCAATGTTTTAAGACCGCGTGCCAGTACTTCATTCTTTATTCAGTTTCTTCAACCGTGTTTGATAAGACTGAAAATAATTTCTTTGTGTTTTTTCATCCAAAAAAGAAGAAAAGGTTAATTTTTCAACCATAGCAGTCTGATTAAGCATTGCATTTAATATTTCATCATAAACGCTTTCATTAATCCCGGCTTTTTCTGATAAAACCCTAAATTGTGAAATGACTTCACCGTGCCCCATGCTTTTCGGTAAAAGCCCGTCTTCTAAAGCAAAATTTTTTTCTTCAATATGTATCCTGGAATTTAACAAATCATAAGCTGGGCTTAATTTGAAATCACCCATTGCGGTTTCTATCAAAGAAAAATTCTTAAAATGAGCATCTCCATTTGAAAATAAATAATTGAAGATTAATATTTTTAAAAGCTTTGGGGCTTCTATGATGTATGCAGGAACATACTTTTTCATTATTTCAAATAATTCAAGATAATTCCCTGAATACTTATAGTGCTCACCATGTGTTTGTGGTGTTCTTCCTGCAAGTGAGGCAAAATCCTCTTGTGCCAATTTCACCGCCTGGCCGACCGACCAGGAACCGTCTTCTTTCAAATCAAATCTCTTGGTGATATAAGCAGGAGAACCATTTTTAAAAAAAATTAAAGCATTTTCAGCCACTTCTATACCAAAAGCTTGTTTTGCAATCTGCATCGTTAAATGTTCATTTGCAGGCATGCACTCCGGCCTTTTTCCGGCACCCGGAATCGGTTTAAGAATGTATTCCCCTTGCTCTCCTTG
>CAYNDN010000330.1:0-6065 GCA_964395075.1 uncultured Lentimicrobiaceae bacterium
AAAAACTTCTCGATTGTTATTCCCTGTTTGGTTTTGGCTTGTCCAAGTTGGGGATATTGTCAAAGTCGATAACCTTTAATTTCCATTTTTCCTTGGTGTTTAGTTTCCTCAAATAAAAGGGTTTCATGACAAATCCTATACCGACCATCGTAGCAGAAATAATTATTGTTTGTTCGTCGATGATTGGGCTGTCGTTGTTGATGAGACCGTTTATACCTACAATGGTGGTGTAGGCGATACCTCCCTGGATAAAGAAAAGCTGCGAAAGTGCTTTGAAAAACATTCTTGGCCTGAGTACCTGAGCAACATTCCTGAAACCAACTTCAACATAAGAATTAATGGTAACAGACGTGTCGGATAGGCCGGTGATTTCTCCATCAACAGTAAATTCACCTTCCCTTGTTTTTACCATAATTTTGTCGCCAACTTCATATTTAAAGTTTTTCACTTTTCCCAACTTTTGCACAACAAGGTACTGCTGCCCGAAGATAGGGAAAGAGGAGCATAAGAATAAAACTAACAATCCTGATCTGAGAAGTAATTTCATGCTAAGTTGAATTTTGAATTGTGAAATTAATCATTTCTACGGAAAAACACGCAGTTTTTATCAATACCCTCGAATCCGCAAGCATATTCTTTGTCATCATCGAATTGAACGAATTTTAGATCATTCTAATGAGTGTTGTTTTGATTTCTGGATCATGCCAAAATATATAATGTATGGCAATTCGTTTCGTTGGTAATCCGAACATTTATAAATTATGAACCATCTATCTGCTTATTTCATTTTTTTGATATTTCTGATTTCCTGTCAAAATATAAAAGTTTCAGACGAGGCCATAGTTACGGGTAATTTTCGTGGAGCCGCCGATAAAATTATTGTTTTAGAAGAACTTAAAACCCAAAGGCTGATTCCTGTTGATTCAGCAAAGATTGATTCACATGGCAACTTTCGGTTGAGTGTTTTGCCTGCTGAAAAAAGTTTCTATCTGCTTCGTGTAGATGATTTCCCCACAATTTCGTTGGTTTTGGATAAGCAGGATTCATTATTTGTGCATGCCGACACATTACAAATTTTAAAGACATACAACGTTTTAGGGAATGAGGAATCATTTTTATTGCAACAATACCATCTGGAAACGGGTGTTACCAAATCCACTCTTGATTCATTAAGGCAGGTTTTATTCGAAAATCAATACAAAGCGTACTTTCCTGAAATTAAAAAGTCCATCGACTCTACCCTCGAAATTGCAATGGAAAACCACCATGAAGCTACCAGGCAACTAATCCTTCAAAATCCCGGCAACCTTGCTAATCTGCTGCTAATAAACGGCACCCTTGTTGGCCGGCAGATATTTAAAATTGAAAACGATGAGGAGTTGTATTTTCAAATTGAAGATCGCCTTGTGGCTGAATATCCTGATAACAGCCACGTAAAAATACATGTCAGAAGGATGGATGAATGGAGGAACCGCCAGGCCGAAAAGAAAAAGGCTGAAGAAAGACTGGCAATCGGAAGACAGGTTCCGCGCATTACACTTCATGACGTAAATGGCAAAGCACGATCAATATCAGAATTAACCGGGAAAAATGTGATACTTTTCTTTTGGGCTTCCTGGTCGCCTGAAAGCAGAGCAGATATCCAGTTATTGAAGTCCAAATATCCAACAATCAAAAAGAATAATATGGAGATTTTTGCCGTTTCGCTGGATCACAAATTACAATTTTGGAAAGCAGCGGTTAAAACCGAAAACCTGCAATGGATCAATGTTTCGGACCCGACGGGGCCTGGAGGTACGGTGGCTGAATTGTTCAACATTGAAGATGGGTTACCCTATTATTTTCATATTGATCCTCAAGGTTGCATCAGAGCGAAAACAGGAGATTTTACCGATCTGATAAATTCGGTAGATTCGCTCATCCATAACTCCCAATTGTAAAGCTCCCAACTTGGACAAGCCAAAACCAAAAAAGGATACATATTTTAAACTTGTATCATGTTTTGGCTTACCCAGGTTGTCAAGCAATTCTTTGTTTACTTTTGTCCGAAATCAACAGCAGGAATTGAAACACTCCAAAAAAATATATTTCGCCTCCGACTTTCATTTTGGTATTCCCAACCCACAAAAAAGTAAGGAACGGGAAGCCCGGTTTATTCAATGGCTTGAATTTATTCGGGTTGATGCCGCTGAGATATTTCTCATGGGCGATCTGTTCGATTTTTGGTTTGAATACCAAACAGTTGTTCCAAAAGGCTATGTGCGATTATTGGGTAAGCTGGCTGAGATTGTTGACTCCGGGATTCCCATTCATTTTTTCAGAGGAAATCACGATATGTGGGCTTTTGATTATCTCGAAAAAGAGATCGGTATCAGGCTTTATCGTAATCCTGTTGTTCGCGACTTTGGAGGGAAGCGGTTTTTGCTGAGTCATGGCGACGGCCTGGGGCCGGGCGACACAGGTTATAAATTCATCAAATGGGTGTTCGAACGCAGAGTCAACCGTTTTTTATTCAATTGGTTGCATCCTGACATCGGCACACGAATGGGATTGTTCTGGTCGCGCAGGAGCAGATACGTTAACGAAAAACCCGAGGCCAAAGCAAAGGAGGATAAACTTTTTGAAGACATTGACAATTCGCGGCTTGCAATCTATTGCAGGGAAAAATTAAAAGAAGATTCAACCATCAATTATTTTGTGTTTGGACACTGGCATATTTCAAACATTCATCCTCTGGGAAATGAGCATTATTATGTCCATCTCGGCGATTGGATAAAATATTACACTTATGGTGTTTTTGACGGATATGAGTTTTTGCTTAAAAAATTTGAGGAATAGCTTGCCGGTTACACAAACTTTTCAATCAATTCAACAAGCCGGGTTGAATATCCCATCTCATTATCGTACCAGGCAACAACTTTCACCAGTTTGTTTTTTTCACCAAGTACGGCGGTTAATCCTGCATCAAAAATTGCAGAGGGGGGATTCCCAATAATATCCATGCTCACAATCGGATCTTCGGTGTATTCCAAAATACCTTTCATCTGGCCTTCGGCTGCTTCCCTGAATTTTTGGTTTATCGCTTCTATGCTTGTTGGTTTGTTCAGCGTACAGGTAAGGTCGGTGAGCGATCCGTCAGGCACAGGCACCCTGATTCCGGCACCACCGAGATTATTTTCAAGATGTGGAAAAATTTTGGTTGAGGCCTTCGCTGCACCGGTAGTCGTTGGCACGATTGAATAAGCCGCAGCTCTTCCCCTGCGCAGATCTTTATGGGGCGAATCCAGCAAATGCTGGTCTTTGGTGTAAGAATGTACCGTGGTGATAAAGCCTTTTTCAACACCCCAGTTGTCGTGAAGGATTTTGATGAGTGGTGCTACATTGTTGGTGGTGCAGGAGGAGTTGCTGATAATGCATTCATTCCTGTCGATTAAATGATCGTTAACACCCAAAACGATGTATTGAACACCGTCGCTTTCACCTTTTGCAGGGGCAGAAATTACCACTTTTTTAGCACCTGCTTTCAGATGTAATGCAGCACCTTCTTTACTTGCAAAATTTCCAGTGGATTCTACAACCACATCAATGTCCATTTCACCCCATGAGCATTGTTCGGGATTGGAGTTGCTTGTAACCTTTACGGTTTTATTGTTGATGTAAAGATGGTTTTCATCGTGCGATACAATTCCAGGAAAACCCCGGTGCACCGAATCATACTTTAGCAGATGGCACAAGGTGTGTGTATCTGTTATGTCGTTTATTGCAACCAAATCCATGTTTTGGTTGTTTATCATCTGGCGGCAGAAAATCCTGCCTATGCGTCCAAAACCGTTTATTGCAACCCTGATTTTTGTCATAATTCGATTGATTTTTATACTTTTACGCCCTTTAAAGAAAGGCTGGCAAAATTAGGTATTTATGTGCCATATAGGATTGCAACATTTTTACAAAACATAATAAAAACACATTATTTCAAATGAAACACGTAAGCGATTACATCGAGCAAAACAAAGACAGATTTTTAGAAGAATTATTTGAGTTGATCAGAATCCCTTCAATCAGTTCACTAACTGAGCACAAGGATGATATGTTAAAGGCTGCCGAGAAATGGAAGGAATTCATCCTCGCAGCCGGTGCTGATAAAGCTGAAGTTATGCCCTCATCAGGAAACCCTGTTGTATATGCTGAAAAAATTATCGATCCCGCAAAGCCAACAGTTATGGTTTACGGGCACTACGATGTGATGCCTGTTGACCCGGTTGACCTGTGGGATACAAAACCTTTCGAGCCAGTAATTAAAGATGGTAAAATCTGGGCCCGAGGTGCCGACGATGACAAAGGCCAGGCCTTTATGCACGCCAAGGCTTTTGAATTGATGGTAAAAACAAACACGCTACCCTGCAACGTAAAATTTATGATTGAAGGTGAGGAAGAAATTGGCTCGCCAAGCCTCGGTGCGTTTTGCGAAAAACACAAAGATTTGCTCACTGCCGATGTGATCCTTGTTTCGGATACGGGTATGATTGCTCAGGATATTCCGTCGATTACAACCGGGCTGCGTGGTTTGGCTTACATGGAAGTTACAGTTACCGGTCCAAACCGCGATTTGCATTCAGGCCTGTACGGAGGTGCAGTGGCTAACCCAATTAACATACTGGCCAAAATGATCGCTTCGTTGCAGGATGATAAGAATCGCATTACCATTCCAGGATTTTATGATGACGTTGTGGAGGTGCCGGCCGGTGAACGCAAAGAAATGAGCAAAGCACCTTTTGAACTTGATGAATATAAAAAAGCAATTGATATTGCAGAAGTGCACGGCGAAGAAGGATTCACTACCATGGAACGCACAGGTATCCGTCCTTCACTCGATGTGAATGGTATTTGGGGTGGTTATACCGGCGAAGGTGCTAAAACCGTGATTCCTTCAACGGCTCATGCCAAAATTTCCATGAGGCTTGTGCCCGATCAGGATCATCTTAAAATTGTTGAGCTTTTCCAAAAGCACTTCGAAAGCATTGCACCCAAAAGTGTTAAAGTAAAAGTTGAAGCACTTCACGGTGGTTACGGTTATGTTTCGCCTACTGACATGAAAGCCTATATTGCCGCCGACATGGCTTATACAGATACGTTTAACAAAAAACCGGTTCCGGTTCGCAGCGGCGGAAGTATCCCGATCATTTCAACTTTCGAAAAAATTCTGGGATTAAAATCCATCCTCATGGGATTTGGCCTCGAATCAGATGCCATCCACTCACCCAACGAAAACTATCCGTTGTTTAATTTCTTTAAGGGAATCGAAACGATCCCATTTTTCTATAAGTATTATGCTGAATTAATGGCAGAATAAACATCTGTACCGAAACATACAGGGGGAGTGCCTTTACAATAGGTACTCCCCCTTTTATTACCAACTCAAATCATTAAATATTTTTTAATTTTGCAGAAAGTATTTTAAACCATGAGTGATCCGAACGACAATTTTGAAAAAGACCTTGAACAACTTATCAGGCTGTTTAAGAAAATCAAAGATAAAACCAGGGCCGAAGATTACTCCCATCTTGATCCGGCATTTGCACAAAACCTCGACTTCATCATTAATAATTATGAAATGGTGAAAAACAACATACCCAAGGAGATGTTTACCCAAATGGGCCTTCCTTTCCAGCAAATGATGCGGGAATTCATCAGGCATTTAAAAACTGAGTTGGGCGAGGAATTTGATGATGAAGAACTCATTATTGAAGATGAGGTAAAAGAAGATATCAGCGAAGATGTTCCAAAAGATGGCGACATATTGAAATCCGAAGAAATAAAAAAAATTGATGAAGTTCTTAAAAAACCAGGGCTTTCAGCCGAAAAGATAGACAAATTACTTGACCGCAGAAATGCACTGCTGAACAATTGATCAAAGTAAAACGATGCATATAAAAAGCCCGCCATGTTCAAACACGGCGGGCTTTTTAATATATGTGAGAAGCTTTTATAAACTTGTGGGATCAAAAGTGCCTGATGGTTTTTTGGCGCTTCTTCAAACTTTCACCAAAGAAGGAATGCGCTTGTAC
>CAYNDN010000331.1:0-2921 GCA_964395075.1 uncultured Lentimicrobiaceae bacterium
TTGGAGCGGACGTCCATCGGTCGGCTGGCCTGGGGTGTGCGCGATGGCGAGTGGAAAGAGTTTTATAACAATGGTGCGTTGCGCGGTGAAGGGGTTTATGATAATGGCGTTAAGGTTGGTGTGTGGAAATATTATCACCCCAACGGACAACTTGAGCAAACCGGTGAATTTGATAAAAATGGACGCCTCAAAGGGAAGTGGGTGTGGTATTATCCCTCAGGTGAGGTTCTGCGCGAAGAGCATTACCTTGATGGATTGCTGGATGGCCTCCTTACCGAATATGATGAAGCCGGTAACATGATTGCTGAAGGTGAATACATTGAAGGGCTGGAAGAAGGTCCCTGGGTTTATCAATATGGTGATTTTCGTGAGGAGGGGAGCTATTCCTACGGATATCGCAACGGCTACTGGAAATATTTCGACGATGAAGGCAATCTTCTTTTCGAAGGTGAATTTATAGATAACAATCCAAACGGGAAGCATCTTTTTTATTGGGATAACGGAAAGGTGAAAGATGAAATAAATTATTTGATGGGGATGAAAGATGGCGACTGGAAAAAGTATAGTTACGATGGCTCGCTGTTTCTGGTGATTTCTTTCGACAATGGCATTGAAAAAAAATACGATGGCATTACCATCAAGCCCGCCTTCGAAGAAGCGTTCGATCAGCCCTTTGAGGAATATTACGATGATTAGTAAGTTCCGACTCCAATACCCAACTTGGATTAGCCAAAACCAAAGAGCGAATTATTTTATATAGTATGTAACATATTTTGGCTTATCCAGGTTGTATGGTACTAACCCAGCCTATTCATAAAAATAGATGTTCATTTCCAAAAATTTTCCTGAATTATTGAGGCTAAAAATGTACTGATAAATTTTGCCCGGGTTGGGTCTAATCAATCCTGAAAATCAAAGCTTTCGCACCATCATCAGCCCGTCGCGAATGGGAACCAGCACATTTTCCACACGATCATCCCGCTTAACAAAGTCATTAAATATCCGAATGCCCTGCGTTTCAATGTCCTCGGCTTTTTCATCAAAGGCTTTACCATCCCAGAAAGCATTGTCTGCAAGAATTACCCCGCCGGATCGCAGTTTATCAAAAACCATTTTATAATAATTCAGGTAATTTTCTTTGTCGGCATCGATAAAAACCAGATCGAAATCTTCATTTAATTGTGCAATAATTTCCGTGGCATTGCCAATATGACTTTTAATTTTGTTTTCGAGGCCTGCTTCCTTCCAGTATTTTCTGCCAATCTCCACCGATTCCGGATTGCTGTCGATGGTGTGCAGCACCCCATCATCTGCAAGGCCAAGAGCCAGGTTAATGGTTGCATAGCCGGTAAAAGTCCCGATTTCAAGGATGGTTTTTGGTTGCATCATCTGGCTAACCATTTTTAAAAATTGCCCCTGCAGGTGGCCTGAAAGCATCCTGGGATAAATAGTTTTGAGATTGGTTTCCCGGTACAGCCGGTACAAAAGGTCTGATTCTGGTGTGGTATGGGATTCAGCATAATCTTCAAAATCAGGATGTGTGGCTTTGTATGGTCTGTTTTGCATTTTAGTTTATTTCATTACCATTTTTTCCGGGCAGAAAAGTAAGCCGGGTAAATCGATCCGGTATCAAAATATCATTGGCAACTTCAAGGATTTCTTCAGCCGTTATTTTTTCGATCCTTGCTTCAATTTTCCTGAATGTATCCACCTCGTCAAAAAACAGGTGGCTTTTACCAATGGAGATCATTTCGTTTACATTCGATTCTAATGAAATGGCCAGCTGCCCGATGATTTGCTGTTTTGCCCTGTGTAGTTGCAGGGTTCCCAATTTTTTCTCCCGAAACAATTTGAGTTCTTTACTGATGATTTTCAGCGACTTCTCCAGATAGCCGTTATCGGTGCCGAGATAGATATGGAAGTTTCCGGTATCAGAATAGGGTTGGTAGTGCGACTCGATGGCATAACAGTACCCATATTTTTCGCGGATGCTCAGGTTTAACCTGGAGTTCATACCGGGGCCACCCAGCATATTATTAAGCAGGGCAAGTGCCATTTTCCGGTCGTTTTTAATGTCGTAAGCTGTTGTGCCCATCACACAATGCACCTGGTAATTGGCATCCTGTGTGGTTACGATTTCCGGTTTTGGGTTGCTGAAAGCTTTACGCCCGTTTTTGGCCACAGGAGTTTCAAAATCGCTAAAATAGACCTCAGCAAGTTTTATCAGTTTTTGAAAGGGGATATTTCCAACCGAAGTAATCACCATTCTGCCGGCCAGGTAGTTGCGCTTAATGAAATCCAGCACATCCTCCCTGGTAAATTGCTTCACAGATTGAGGCGTGCCAAGAATATTGCCGGCTATCGGGTGACCTTTAAAAAGCAGTTCCTCGAAATCATCAAAAATTAGTTCCGCAGGAGAATCTTTGTAGGAGTTGATTTCATCCAGCACAACATCTTTTTCTTTGGCAATTTCTTTTTCAGGGAAGGTAGAATTGAAAAGCAGATCGGCAAATAGTTCAAGTGCTCTTTCGTAATGACGCCGGAGGAATGAGGCATAAATAAAGGTCTCTTCTTTGCTGGTGTATGCGTTCAGATCGCCACCAACGTTTTCCATACGGCTGAGGATGTGGTATGCTTTGCGTCTTTTTGTACCCTTAAAAATCAGGTGTTCAATAAAGTGAGCTATACCTTTTTCATCGTCCTGTTCGTCCCGCGAGCCGGCATCAATCGCCACGCCGCAATGAGCCACCGGGCTATTCACCTGTTTGTGAATGATCCTGATTCCGTTGTTGAGTTTATGATACTGATAATCCATAATTTGCAAAATGGCGGCAAAGGTAAATATTTTGGTTGTTGGTAACTTCCAACTCATTTTCTGTCATTTTTCGGCAGAAGTTGTGTCGGAAGTTGCGGGGTTTGTG
>CAYNDN010000331.1:2931-4605 GCA_964395075.1 uncultured Lentimicrobiaceae bacterium
AGTGTGCGCCGGCAAAAAATAATAAATCCAATCCCAAAATTTCTTTAACCTTGTTCATTCACAAGATTTATAAATTATGTTGCCACGAGGGCGTGGCTTTTATGATTTTTACAATTATCAAATAAAATTCCTGAAAAATTTTGTTTTATCAGTTTAAAAATTTTTCAGGAATTTTAAGTGTTTGTAATTCAATTTGTTTAACTCCAGGCCCAGAAGGACATGGCAATGGATCACTTTTTTTATGAGATAACTTAAACCGGTTAAATTGAAATTATCTAAATTTGACCTTCGGTTTACAGGTATGGTTTCCTTTTTTAATTCGGATAAATAAACTTCAGATATGAAAAGACTTACGATTCTCTCATTACTAATCATTGCATTTATGCTGATCCTTCCCCAGCAATTCTCATGCAAAAAAATTGATTTAAAACGGGAAGTGCTTGTTAGCACCGGGACAGCCGAAGAGGTGAACTTCAACTCGGCGAAACTGCTCGGCAATATTGATGATGCCGGCGAAGAAAACAGTGTTTCGGAGTATGGATTTGTGTATTCCATGACAGGAAATCCAACCATAAGCGACCAAAAGGTTGTTGCCGAAACCAATTGGAAATCTGACACAATTTTTGCCAATATTGCCGGCCTCACGGGCAATACAGTTTATTATTTCCGATCGTATGCCAGTACCGTTGACGGCGATGTTTACGGAAATATCAACCAGTTTAAAACGGATGTCCCACCCAATGCAACACCCCCAACCGTTATAACACTGCCGGTTATTAATATTACCGAAATCAGTGCTAATGCCCAGGGTGATGTTACTAACGATGGTGGCGCATCAGTTACCAGAAAAGGATTCTGCATCAGCCTCGACCCAATGCCAAACATTCAGGATGATCCGTTTACAGAAAACGGCTCCGGATTAGGTGAGTTCCAACATTTTTTCACCGGCCTATCTCCCGAAACCGAGTATTTTGTGCGGGCTTATGCTGAAAATCAAATCGGGTTAGCTTATGGCCTCCCGGTAACTTTCACCACCCAGCAGGGTGGTGAACCAGTTAACGAATGGCTGCAATACGATGATGGTGAAAACTTTGACGGCATCGGGTTGGTTGACGACGGTGGCTTTGATGTGGTAATCAGATTTACCCCTGACCAGCTAGCACCTTATGGTGGCATGGCCATCACAAAATTCAGGATTTTTGTATTGGAAGACCTACCTGTGGAGTATTTTGTTGAGATTTTTGAAGGTGAAAACCCGACAGTTGAAGACCTTGCTTATGAACAGCTGGTAGAAACTCCATCCACAACCGACTGGACTGAAGTAACACTTGACGAACCCTATTATATCGATCCTTTCCAGGAAATATGGGTAGGATATTATGTTTCGGGTTCGCTATCAGGGCTATTCCCGGCAGGTGTTGACAACGGGCCGGCTGAAGCAGGCTATGGAGACATAATCGGCGTTGGCAACCCAATTCAATGGGGATTTTTATCCAATGGTGGCATTGATGCCAACTGGAACATCCAGATATTCGTAACCAACCAGGTCGGCGAAGAAATTCAAATGACACGTGAAAAACCGGATAAGCCTATAAGGAACAGCAATACCGGGAATCCCGTCAAATATCAATCATTCAATCAATCTGCTCAATAATCGAAAACTTTATCAAAATG
>CAYNDN010000331.1:4615-6035 GCA_964395075.1 uncultured Lentimicrobiaceae bacterium
ACCCAAATCCCAATATTTCAAATATTCTATCTTATTATTTGCTTTAACCGGATGTTTATTGTTATTCATGAAACCTGCCGCAGCACAAAAAAACGGGCAGGTTGAGAATGTGGATTTTTTCCTGGAAGGCGACAACCTGATCATCACCTACGATATCGAAAAAGCCAAAACCGGTGAAACCTTTAACGTCAGCATCAATGTTTCTACAGTAAAAGGGACAAAAATAAATGCTTTCACCCTGAATGGTGACGTTGGCCCCGGCGTTTACGGTGGAAAGTATAAAAGGATAACATGGGATCTGGCGGAAGATAATGTTTTCATCGATGATGAAATTTTTGTTGAGGTAATTGCTGAGGCAGAAAATTATGGGAAGTCAGCAATGCAAACAGGCCAGAAGACCGGTAAGCAGGTAAGTGTTGGCGGTGCCATGCTCCGGTCGTTGGTTTTTCCGGGTTGGGGCAACAGCTATGCCAAGGGCGGTGGAGCTTACTGGCTGATAGGCGTTGCGGCTTATGGAGCTGCCGGTGCCGCGGTGTACTTTAACAATGAAGCCTACAACCAGTATGAAGATTACAAAAACACACTCGATAAGGAGAAGCGCGACCAGCTATACCAGGATGCAAATGACAGTTACGACATGCAACAAAACCTGATGTATGCCGCCGGTGCCATCTGGGTGATCGATCTGATCTGGACAGGCATTCAGGCCGGTAATGTGAACAAAAAGGCACGGCAATCCAAAGTTTCCATGGGTTATTATTACGATCCCGTGGTGCGCACACCCATGTTTTCGGTTTCACTCAAATTGGATTAAAATTTTATCATCATGAAAAAACATATAATTCTACTGTTTCTTTCAATCTTTATGGCGGCCCCGCTGTTTGCGCAGGTTTCCAGTGGCAAAAGTCAGTCCAAGAAAATTACATTTAAAAGAGAGCAGACTGGCGGAATCCGCGAGTTGCCCGACCTGATCATTAAGGAGGAAAAATTCAAGGATGAAAATCAAAACAAGGCCATCAATGCCAACGAAGATTGCTTTATCTCCTTCAAGGTTGAGAACATCGGGAAGGGTGTGGCTCAGAATGTGAAAGTTAGGGTATCATTAAAAAACAACGACAATCCTGGAGTTACTTTCCAGGATATGTTTGAACTCGGCGATATGCCCGGCGAAACAGCGAACGAAGTTTCCATCCCCATCCATGGGAGAATGAACACCGAAAACGGTTATGTTGAATTTTTTATAGAAGTGCTCGAATCACGCGGTTTTGATGCTTTCCCGCTGGAGTTTAAAATTGAAATCCGCCGGTTTGCCGAACCCAACCTGACGGTGGCCGATGCGGTTTTCAGCACTGAAGACGGCGGAAACATCAAGCTCAACTATCCCATCAACCTCAAAGTGCTGGTGCAAAATATTGGCGAA
>CAYNDN010000332.1:0-6028 GCA_964395075.1 uncultured Lentimicrobiaceae bacterium
GAAATCAGGTGCCTTTAAAATATGTTTTATTTTTGCTTAAGTTAATGGCATTACCTGTGCAGCGGAGGCTGATGTTTTTTGTTGGCGGGCGGAGGCTGACAACGGAAGCCCACGTACCGCCTACAAAAACACAGCCGGCGCAAGCAGGGTAAAGTGAAAAGCCCGCCCGGCCTCCCAATCAATCAGGTACCAAAAAAATGTTAATAACTCTCAATAAAATTACTTAACATCAGAACGCCGGGTGATTTATTTTTGCTGCCTAAAAAGTATATGGTAGCACATCCTGCACAAGGATTTAAAATACAGAAAGAAGCGCTTCGGCTGATGTGGCTTCTTTTTTTTTGCGTAGTAATTGGATATCTTAAATAATAAATGCATGAAAAACAGAAACTTAATTTCGATCAATGATTTTTCCAAAGCGGAACAAATCAAAATTCTGGATATCGCCGAAGGTTTCGAAGAAAATCAGCGGCAGCGCCTCCTGGAAAACTTTGTGGTGGCAACACTATTTTTTGAACCTTCCACCCGCACACGCCTCAGCTTTGAGAGCGCTGCCTCTTACCTCGGTGCCAAGGTTGTCGGGTTTTCCAGTTCAGCTTCTTCAAGCGTTTCGAAAGGCGAATCGCTGAAAGATACCATTTTAACAGTGAGCAGTTACAGCGACATTATTGTAATGCGACACCCCAAGGACGGCAGTGCGCGATGGGCCAGTGAGGTCTCTCCGGTTCCCATCATCAACGCCGGCGACGGTGCCAACCAGCACCCTACACAAACATTGCTCGACATGTACTCCATCCGCAAAACACAGGGTACCCTCAACAACCTGAATATTGCCTTTGTGGGCGACCTGAAATACGGCCGCACCGTGCATTCGCTCACCATGGCACTCACCCAGTACAATACAACCTTTCACCTGGTATCACCAACTGAACTTAAACTTCCGAGCTACGTGAAGCGCCACATCAAACAAAATAACCTGGCTTATCACCAGTACACCGATCTGATGGAGGTAATCCCGAAAGCCGACATTATTTACATGACCCGCATACAGCGCGAGAGGTTTTCTGACCCCATGGATTATGAAAAGGTGAAAAACGCCTACAACTTAGAAAATGAAATGCTGGCCGGATCAAAAGACAACATGCGCGTACTGCACCCGCTGCCTCGTGTTAATGAAATTTCGGAGGATGTTGACCCCAACCCGAAAGCCTACTACTTTACCCAGGCACTCAACGGTGTGTATGTGCGCCAGGCTCTGTTGGCAACTATTCTCGGTGTTAAATAATTGTAGAACCAAAATCAGAAGATAAGATCATGGAAAATAAAGAAACCAGAAAAGAATTACAGGTATCGGCCATCGAAAACGGTACCGTAATCGACCATATACCCGTGCAGGCGGTATTCCAGGTAATTAAAATCCTGAACCTCGATGAAACCGACGACATGGTGCTTTTTGGCAATCATCTCGAAAGCCGCAAGTATGGCAAAAAAGGCATCATTAAAGTGAGCAACAAATTTTTTGAAAAAGGTGAGGTCAACAAAATAGCCCTTGCAGCACCTTCGGCTTCCTTAATCGTAATTAAAGATTTTAAGGTGGTGGAAAAAACGGTGGTGGAAACACCGGAATATGTAGAGGAAATTGTGAAGTGCTTCAACCCAAACTGCATCACAAACCACGAAAGCATCCCCACAAAGTTTGATGTGATAAAAGATGAGGAGACCTTGAAACTCCGCTGCCACTATTGCGAAAAAACCACCTCGCAGGAAAATATGGAGTTTTTGTAGGATATTTTTAATAGCATTTACTGCTTGAAAATGTCAATCTGTTGATGCTTTTCCCGATTAACCGCATCAGTAGATTGACATTTTTTTAATGAGTTTCATACCAAAGTTAAACATTGTTATGGCAGCAACAGGTGATTGCTAAAGAATTAGATGATGTTGAGCATCATTGTTTCCGGGCTTTCAATTACCAATAATCTTTTGGCTATCGTTAGTATTATGATGCAACCATCACGGTTTTATCTGTCTCTTTTATAAAGTGTTTTACTTTTTTGATCGAAAAAACGCGCAATGCTCCGAATTCCCGTCATATTGCTGTTACTTATTTCCTGGATTGCTTTATATGCCCAGCAAAATTTGTCGGGCACTGTTGTGGATGCAGGCACACGCGAGCCACTGGATCAGGTAACCATCAAAACTGTTGATGAAAATTACCTGACAACATCTGATTCTACCGGTGCATTTGAGCTGTGGCTGGCTTTACCCGAAACTGATGAAACAACCACGAACGACTGGATCAGTCTCTCAGATAACCTGCTCAGTTGGGTTGAGGGACTGGCGGTTACAATTTCGCTTTATGCACTTAACGGCACCAACATCTACAACGAAAGCTTTGCCGGAGAAAATTCGACCTATCTGCCTATACCTCCACCCGGTCACTATTTGCTGGAAGCAATTTCCACATCGCAGCAAACAACCATACTGCTTTTATCAAACGGGCAATCGCTGATTCAGGGCAGGAAAAACAACACGCAGTTTCTCCCGCCGGTTACCGACAGTATGCTGATTTTTTCAAGGCCAGGATATTTTCCACGCGAAATATCGCTTAACAAAACCGATACGCTTCTTACGGTAAATCTCCTGAAAGAATCTTATGACAGTCTGGACTACTTTAACGAATTGATCAGCTATGAGGCTTTTCTGATGCTGCACAGCAGTCCGCCCCTGTCAAACTATGGAGAAGTACAATCAATAAAAGCCTTGTATGATTTTGAAGATGATGAAATCTACTATTCCAATACAAAAAAATACAGCAGCCATTTTGCTTTCGCAGAAGCCATACTCGGATATGATCTTGGTGTAGATAACTTTTTTTATTCGCAATACGGCAATCATAGCAGCAGATTTTTAAACCTGGTGACCATCAATTATCACAAAACAATCGATAAATATGTTTTTGAGTTTGGATCCATTGACCTTGTAGATTGTGAAGGCGTAAAAGACACATACAGTAAAATCCTTGCCACCTCATTTTTTGGCGACAAGCTTTATTTTTATGCCAATAATCTGCGCTGGCAGGATTGCCGGGAGTTTCCGATAATAACATCCGAAGAGCTGTACGAAGGCCAGAATTACCAGGCACTCAACCCGGAAGAAGGCTACGGATACCTGCGTAAAGTAGAAATAGATGATTTACCCGATACCTACCTGGGGCGTCATGATATTGTGCTGCTCAACGGAATCCCAAATAATCTGTCGGTAGTAGCCGGCATCATTACCACCGAATTCCAGACCGCACTCAGCCACAACCGCCAGACACCAAATATGGCACTCAAAGACGGCTGGACAAACCCACGATTGGATACACTGCTGGGTCAACTTGTTTATTTAAAGGTTGAAGGAAACGATTTTGAAATCCGAAGTGCCGGCATTGATGAGGCCGAAGCCTTCTGGTTGCAGAAGGAACCCCAGACACCTGTAATTCTTGAAAAAGATACCGAAACTTCTGGCCTTATCGAAATGGAAGATGCAGATTTTTACGCAGTGGCCACCATAGGGGGTAAGGCCGCCAACTTCGCCGAGTTGGTTAACTTAGATAGCATCCCCGTTCCGGAGAACTATTTTGCAATCCCATTTTACTATTATGAACAGCACATCCAGGAACATGGTATCGACACCCTTATCAATCAGATGCTTGCTGACGAACAGACCTACAGCGACCTGGACTTCAGGAGAGAAAAACTGGAAGGTATTCAGGATGCCATTGAAGATGCACAGCTTAAACAGGAATTGAAGTCGCAGGTTTTGGAACGGATTGGAAATTTTAATGAATTTGAAGCGATCAGATTCCGTTCTTCCACCAACGCCGAAGACCTGGAAAACTTCATCGGCGCCGGCCTGTACGATTCATATTCAGCCAAAAAAGACCACCCGACAAAAACCATCGACCGGGCCATCAAAAAAGTATGGGCGAGCCTTTGGAACCTGCGTGCATTTGATGAAAGGGAATACTATAAAATTGATCAGCAGTCGGTGGCCATGGGAATTCTGGTGCATCGTTCCTTTCCCGACGAGGATGCTAACGGTGTGGTGATCACCAGGAATCTGTATAACAACAATCATGGTTATACCATCAATGTTCAATATAAGGAATATAGCATCACATATCCTGAACCGGGGATTATGCATGATCAAATTATTGCTTATACCATCAACCTCGAGCAAAATAATTATACTTTTGAATACCTTACCCAGTCGAACATACCCGAACTGAACGGCCAGCCGGTACTCAGCAACGAAGAGCTGTATGAACTGGCTGACTTTTGCACCGAAATCAAACAGCATTATTTTTACAACCTTCCGCACAATGGCGATGAATACAACCTGTTTGCCGTGGATATCGAATTTAAAGTAGATTCGCAGGTAGCCCCAAGGAAGATATACATCAAACAAGCAAGAATATACGCCCAGGATTAAACAGGCATTTGATAAAATTCTTCTGCTACAGTAAACCGATCAGGGCATTTCCATATTTTTGCGGGTATTTAATACATAACACAAGATTAACCAGATTTATGAAAAAGTTCTACAACCTATTCTTCCTGCCATTTTTCCTTTTACCGGGAATTCTTATTGGTCAAAACCCCATCAGCTCCATAAAAGGAGAACTTGAAAGCATTGATGGAATCGCAGGTGTTAAACCGCTGGACTGCGACACCTTTTTCCTGGAGAAATACCTTGTTACTTTGGAACAGCCGGTGAACCACAAAAAGAAAGATGGCCGGGAATTCAACCAGCGGGTAGTTGTTGGGTTTAAAGGCCGCACGCGGCCAACAGTTTTTGTAACAGAAGGCTATGCCGGAAATTATGCCTTATGGCCAAAATATGTGAATGAACTCTGTGTGCTGCTGGATGCCAACCTGGTGTTTGTGGAGCACCGCTATTTTGCAGAATCCATCCCGGATACAACCACCTGGAAATGTCACACCATTGAACAGTCGGCCAGCGACCATCACCGCATCAATCTGATCATGAAGCAGGTACTCACCGGACCATATGTGAGCACCGGCATCAGCAAAGGCGGACAAACCACCATGTACTACAAATACTATTTCCCTGAAGATTGTGAAGCATGGGTTCCTTATGTGGCTCCGCTAAACTTTAGCATTGCTGATGACAGGGTAAATCCGTTTATCAATCAAATCAATGGCGAAGTATGCAGAAAGCAAATTTTTGATTTTCAGGTTTTGGCCCTTGAAAAACAGGATGATTTGATGGATGATTTTCTGGAACTAACGAAAGAAGAAGGCTACCATTACAAAACAGTTGGTGGCCCTGAAGCCGGTTACCAGATGATCGTTCTGGAGTATCCGTTTGCTTTTTGGCAGTGGGGCTTCATCCCCTGTGAAGAAATTCCAGGAAAAGATGCCGCAGATTCAACCATCCTGAAACACCTTTTGGATGTTTCCCCGGCGGATTATTTTGCTGATGAAGGCATCGAGGGCATGTGGCCGTTTTTCTACCAGGCACTTACTCAAATTGGCTATTACGACTACGACACCACCGGCCTTGGAAAATATTTGGATCATGTTACGGATTTGGATTTTTCGGCCTTTGCGCCAGAAGGGACAAAACCCAAATTCAAAAAGAAATACATGAAAAGGGTGAACCGCTATCTCACTAAAAAAGGAAACAATATGATCTTCATTTACGGAGAATACGATCCATGGTCATCCACAGGTTTTACACCGGATAATGAAAAGACCAACGCTTTGCGCATTATTAAGCCCGGCGGCTCGCATACAACCCGCTTCCGCAATCTGCCACCGAAGCAGCAGGAGCAGGTGATGGATACATTGGAGAAATGGTTTGGGATGGAGATAAACGGGAAGGCTTTTCGATAGGATTTTTATCATAACTAAAAACTCAGTTTCAACCCCATCCTCGCCGTCCAGGAATAATACTCCTGCTTTTGAATGAATTCTTCGGAAGAACCCAAATAAAAACGCAAGGGGGTGTTAAGCAG
>CAYNDN010000333.1:0-6021 GCA_964395075.1 uncultured Lentimicrobiaceae bacterium
CAAAATCCAGAAAAATTTAGACATTTAAAAATAAATTTTTCTGGATTTTGCCTCTCCGTAAATAGAAAAAATTCAATCCCCCGCCATAAATGACGGGGCTAATGATTTCCTTTGATTTAGGAAATAATCATAAATATTTATGAATAGGGCAGGTTAGTGGCTGTGTCTCAGATTTTAATCACTCAGCTCCATTTGAAATTTGAAAAGGTTATCATTTTTATGATTGGTGAAGGAAAATCCATATCAGGAGATACAATATTTTTTTGGTTATTGAATTATACTGTCCGGTTCTACTGCCAACTTGGTGGAATTAGCGAATTGAAAACCATACGGAAGCTTGAAATCATGAAAAGGCTTTTTTTTCTATTGTTTGTGTTTTACGGTTGTTCTGTTCTTTCGCCTTTGCAAAAAGGAAAAATTCTCTCCCTTTATCATCTCATCGAAACCGGAAAGTTTGAGGATGCCAGAGATGCTACCGAGAAAATGATCGCTGATGAAGAATCATCACAGTGGGTAGCAACGTGGTATGCAAGGGGATATTTATGCCAGACAGCCTATAAAAAAGGTATGAATAATAACGATCCTAAATTGTATGAGTTGTACCCGGATCAACTATATGTGGCCTGGGATTCTTATGAAAATGCCAGGAAGATTGACCCAAAAGACCGGATGGCCAGACAACTAACCCCAAAGTATATTTTGCTGGCTAACGATTTTCAAAAACTGGGCATGGAAAAGCTAAATGAAAAGAAATTTAGTGAGGCTTTGCGTGCTTTTGAAAAAGTTAACGAAATCGAGCGCCTTCCATTTTTGAATTTGGATCAGGACACCATATTACTGTACAATACTGCTTTGGCTGCTTATGAAAGCAAAAACTGGTCAAAAGCCAAATACTATCTTGAAAAGCTTCATAAATTTGGTTTTTCAGAAAATGCAACACACTTGTTATTCAGAACACATCTGGCATTAAGCGACTCCTCAGCGGCAGAAAATGTTTTGTTTGAAGGTATCGAAAATTATGATGATCACGAAAACCTGGTTCTGATTTTAATTGAACTGCTTACTGATCAATCAAGGCCGGAGGAAGCCATTGCCGTGCTGGATAAGGCCATCGATGAGAATCCTGCGAATGCAGTTTTTTATTACAACAAAGGCCTTGTTTATCAGATGCATGAAAAATATGCTGAAGCCATTCGTGCCTATAAAAATGCTGTAGAACTTAACCCGGATGATTTGATGGCCTACTCCAATATTGCAACGTGTTATTATAATATAGGTGTAACCTACGAGGAAAATACGCTCCGGCTAAACAGCAATCAGGAAGTGAAACAGGAACGGCAAAAATCGGAAAAAGCATTCCGGCTATCTCTCAATTGGCTTGATAAAACAGTTGCAAAAAATCCCGAAGATATTTGGTTGATAGAGCGGCTAAGCAGGTTGTATAACGAAATGGGAAAGCCTGACAAAACGCGAAGTCTCATAAAAAATATTGAATAGAATCTTTGTTTCGGGCGGGTTAAAGATTGAGTGTGAGCGATAACCCCAGGAACTGGTTAAATTGTGTGCGTGGCGCTTTCTTTTCTCCCCCATCGGGCAGTTCAACCGGAAAACGAATGTCGTCATCATAAATTAAGTGGATGTTTAGCCGAACCGAAAAAATCCAGGTTATCCTCCTTTCGATGCTCATCTCCCAGTCAACATCAAGGTTCTGAGGGTTATCAGCGTAATTTGAGAAAAGCCTGAGTGAATTTGCCACCTTTACCTCATCGAAAAGGGTGAGCTTGTTTTTTATCAGTAGCTGGCCACCAATTTCCTGTTTTGCCTTTTTATTTGCATCAACACCATGCACAGTCTGGTCAATATTTGTGGTATCCGATACAAATGTGTTTTTGTATGACAAGGGAGACAGGTTGATCAGTGTATTTTCAACAGGTTTGTATTCAGCGCCAATACCGATGGTAAAAGTACCGGGATTTAAAAATTCCGAAACCGGAACGGAGTCATTGGGGTAGTTGTACCCTTTGGCAAGTTGCGTTTTAAAATAAAATGTAGAACTAAAATCAAGTTTATTGATCATGATTTTGTTGTACTGCGAATTTATTTCGATGATATCCGTGTTGATGCGCAACCCCTTTTCTTTTGAACTCACCGATCCAAACCTCATCCTGCCGCTGCTTACCCAGTTGCTTTTGGTTTCGTTATTGACGTATTTTGCACTTCCGGCAATATCTATTAATCCGGCAAAAGAACTCTCACCGCCCTGTGCCCAGTAGGTTATGTAGTTTTGATTTATCGAAAATGAACCATCAAAACTTAGGTCCCAAAAGTCAGGAATTTCCTTGAGTGGTTTCAACGATGCAGGAGTCAGGTCGGGCAAGCTGGTTGTAAAGGTGATGTCATCTGTCGGGATTATTCCCAGCCTTTCCACGTTTATTTTTTCTTCCAAAAGCATCGAAATATCAAACTTTGAAGGATTCCCCAGCCAAACGGTTATGGAATCACCATGTGTGTTTCTTATCCAGTGCCTGTAGAGGTCAGGTTTTTTACTTGAAAGCCAGAATGGTATTCTGCTATCGCTACGGCCACTGAGAAATATCTGAACCGAATCTCTGTTCCAGGTGTGTTCCAGAAGTGTAGTAATGGCTGTTTGCAGCGAGTCTGGCATGTTTCCACCAGGTAAATACCTGAACGGTGTGTTATCTCTTGCTCGCAAGACCCTCGAGTAATTGATAATAATAAGTGCACTGGAATCTGCTGAAATTTTTGTATCCTGATTGATAAGGCTTATTTCAAAAGGCGGACTGATTATGCCATTTAAAAATGTGTGCAGGGTGATATTCTTTGATTTGAGGTAGGCGAAGTTGATGTATTTTTTGGTGATCGTGTCCTTTATGGTAATTATTGAATCAATCCATTTGATGATATCTGGTATGCTGTCCATCAGAGCAGTCAGGCTGCTGTCAGGCTCCAGGGATCGGAGTCTGATGGTTTTTTGTGTAAAATACGGCGATTGGTCAAGCCATAAGGTGTCAACAAAAAACAGCGAATCATTCAACCACCTTAGGGGCAGGGTATCATGCTCAACTAAAAGCGTTGTGTCAAAACTTATTTTTTGGAAATCGAAGGCCTGTAGTTCAGCTCTAATGGAATCAAAAGGAGTTTCATAATGACCAACAAGTTCTGTGAGATAACTTTTAATGGAGTCGTGGTCTTTTTTCCATAAACTTTCTAATCCGATCAGATGCTCAATATAAAGTGCTGCCGAATCGGGTGTAAAATTTATTGCCTTGTTTCTCGTAGTATCCTGAGCAAAATACGTGCTGTCGAAAACAGCTTGTCCGGCTGATTTGAAATTTAATAATAAGACACCTATAATAATAAGGTGTACTTTGGTCAGGATAAAACGCCTTTTAGTAGTAGTGATTTTCATTTTTTCTTCCGGGCTTTCAACGGCAATTCGGGTTGATCTGGTATAAAGTGGTACTTTTTTTTCAGAATGTCTCATCATATTGGGCAATCTGGTTCGAAAATTCCTGCAATTTCCGTTTTGTATCAGCATAAATGTAGTCACAAAAATAAGTATAAACCTATCCATACACTGAGTTGATCAGGTATTTTGTTTCACAGTAATTGCATATTACCAGCTATTTTGATTTTAACTGCACTAATTAGTGCTTGTCCATAATGTCGTGTGTTTGCTCTATAAAGTTCAAATTCGAGGCGTGAGAAAAATTCAAACCGCAGTATACTCCGGTATTCGAGGATTTGGATTTTGAGCAACAACGATGAAGTTGAACTTTAGAGACGAACACTAATTAGATTTTCCCATTGCCTTAGCAGATAGATATGATTGGCATATCAAATTTGCGATCTGGTTTCAACAGAGGATGAAAAGTTTTACTTTTGTAATCAAATTTACAAACAATAAAACATGCGTACTAAAATTACTGATCTTGAACCAAAAGCAGTTTGGAAATATTTTGAAGAACTAACCAAAATTCCACGTCCCTCAAAAAAAGAGCATAAAGTTGCAGCATACCTCATTGATTTTGCTAAAAAACATGGTCTTGAATACAAGCAGGATGAAGTTGGCAATGTACTTATCACCAAGTCGGCAGTAAAAGGTTATGAAAACCGTAAGTCTGTTTGCCTGCAAAGCCACATGGATATGGTATGCGAAAAAAATAAAGAAAAGGATTTTGATTTTGAAAAGGATGCCATACAAACATACATTGATGGCGATTGGCTTACTGCCGATGGCACAACGCTTGGTGCTGATGATGGAATTGGAATTGCTGCTTCTCTTGCAGTTCTGTCTGCCAAAGATATCAAACATGGCATGGTAGAATGTCTGTTTACTGTTGATGAAGAAACAGGCCTTTCGGGAGCATTTGGTTTAAAATCCGGATTCCTTAAATCCGAAATCCTGCTCAACCTCGATTCTGAAGATGATGGTCAGATATTTATTGGTTGTGCTGGCGGTAGGGATACAAGTGCAAAACTGTTTTTCACAAAGGAGCTGGTGCCTGATTACACCATTCCTTTTAAAATTTCTGTAAAGGGATTAAAAGGCGGGCACTCCGGCGACGACATCAATAAAGGCCTGGGCAATGCCAATAAGATTTTAAACCGTGTTTTGTATCTCGCTTTGCAAACCTATGGAATCCGGTTGCACAATTTCAATGGAGGCAACCTGCGAAATGCCATTGCCCGCGAGGCTGAAGCTGTGGTACTCATCAACCAGGCCTTAAAAGATAAATTTATCAAACTGGTAGATAATTTCAACAAAGCCATAAAACAGGAACTCAAGACCACTGAACCCGATCTGATCGTTAAAACCTTTGAAGTGGAGCAACCCTATTTTGTAATAGACCAGGAATCTCAGAATAAACTCATTAATGTTATTTATGCCTGCCCACATGGTGTGATCGAAATGTCGCGCGATATCCCCAATTTTGTAGAAACATCAACAAACCTGGCGGCTGTTAAAACTGAGGATGACTATTTCCTTTTTACCACCAGCCAACGAAGTTCAGTTGAAACTGCCCTTGATGATGTGGTAAATATGGTAGCTGCGACATTCAGGTTAGCTGGTGCCGAAACCGAACATACTGATGGTTATCCCGGCTGGACACCAAATCCAAAATCTGAAATTCTGGATATTTCAGCGAAATCATATAGTAAACTGTTCAATGAGGAGCCAAAGGTACTGGCCGTTCATGCCGGCCTCGAATGTGGTTTGATTGGCGAGAAATATCCCGGCATGGATATAATTTCTTATGGTCCTGAGTTGGTTGGTGTGCATTCACCAGATGAAAAGATACATATCAAATCGGTGGAGAAGTTCTGGAGGTGGACACTTGACATACTCGAAAGTGTTCCCGAAAAGAAGAAAGTCAAATAGCATTAATGCTCTGTTAAAATTGAGGCATCATTTTATTTACTAATAATGACCTGATAATGAGGCAAGAATAAAAAAGATTGGTTTTTTTTCGAAAAAAGCTTGTTTGTTTAAAAATAATGATCGTATCTTTGCACCCGCTTTGAGAGAAAGTTCATTAAAATTTTGAAATGTGTGTGTACCGAAACCCACGTCATTTGTGGATTTCAGAATTTTCATACCAGAAATTACTTCAAATATTTTTTTTAAAAAAAGTTTGGTGGTTTCAAAAACGGTTGTATCTTTGCAGCCGTTTTTGTTCAGAAAATTTAAACACAAGTTCTTTAAGGTTTACTTCGAAGTTTTTTAAAGTAGCCTTGACACACTGAAAAAAGTTTTTTGAAAATTTTTTTCGAAAAAGCTTGCAAGTTAAAAATAAGTATTATCTTTGCATCCCTTTTCGAAAATCAAGTAGAAAAGACAGTTCTTTGAAAAAATTGAAGTGCAGCAAAAGTAGCGAATATCCACAGAATCGATTCGTTGATTAAGTGAAAGTAAATCTGAAAGACATTTTAAGAATTTACATTTACAATGAAGAGTTTGATCCTGGCTCAGGATGAACGCTAGCGGCAGGCCTAACA
>CAYNDN010000334.1:0-6018 GCA_964395075.1 uncultured Lentimicrobiaceae bacterium
TAACGTGCATCGTAAGGACAGGATTGGATACATGCACCACAGCCGATGCATTTGATCGGATCAACCAGCACCACGCCGCCTTCAACGATGTGGCTTGCACCTGTTGGGCAGCAGCGCACACATGGTGAATTATCGCAGTGGTTGCAACGTTCGGTTCTCAATTCAATTTCCAGGTTTGGATAGCTTCCGGCAACGGTTTCTGTAACCCAGTCGCGGCAGTAACCCAAAGGAACATCATTTTCAGTCTGGCAGGCAACTACACAGTCGCTGCATCCGACACACTTTTTGGTGTCAATGGCCATTGCATATCTCATGAGTTAACCTCCTCTTTTGGCTCTTCAGTTAAAAATGTTACAAAATTTCCACGCATACCGGTTCCGCCCATAATCGGGTCAACCATTACATTGGTGATCATGTCCGAATCGCTGGCCCCACGACCATAAGCCCGGCTTAATTTCTTGTCGCTGTGGCCAAAACCGTGAACCATATAAATCGAATCCCAGCGGATACGTTCGGTAACCCGCACAGCAACAGGATATTTTGATACCACACCATCCTGGTTTTTGATCCAGATATACTGCCCGGACTTTATACCCCAAAGATCAGCAACTTTTGGATTGATCCAGATGTTGTTTTCCTTTTTCAGGTCGTGGAGGTATGGGTTGTTGGCTGTACGGCTAAATGTGTGCATAGGTGCCCGTCCGTAGATCAGCCTGTAATAGCCGCTTGGAGGCTGTGGATGTGGAGTGTAAACCGGCATAGGATCAAAACCCGAAGCCTGCATATCCGTAGCATAAAGTTCAATTTTGCCGGTGTTGGTATTGAATGTGTATTCCTCGCCTTTACTGAGGTACAGTGGCCCGGATTTCCTGGGGAATCTTTTCACACCTACTTTTTTCATTTCATCCAATGAGGTTCCAACCTGCTGCAATTGCCAGTCGATTACCTCTTCATAATCGTCGTAGGCAAAGAATTCTCCAAGTCCCAATCTTTCGCCAAGCTGTTTGGCCATCCACCATGCGGGTTTTGTTTCTCCCAGTGGCTCAACTGCCGGCATTCTAAGCGCAAGGAAAGGCTCGCGGTTTGGCGAAGTGCGCACGGCATCGAAGCGTTCAAGGTAAGTGCATTCCGGAAGAATTACATCGGCATAGCCGGTGATTTCCATCGGCATGGTATCCACCACACAAATGAAATCCAGCGAATCCATGGCTTTTTTAAGCTGGTCTTTTTGTGGCATGGTAAGCGGGAGATTGGTGCCTGCCACCATCCAGGCTCTTATTTGGTGCTTATTGTCAGGTGAAGGAATGGATGCATCAATCAAGCCATTGGCAACCGACAGGCCGGCCATCGGATATTTTCCATTCAGGGTTTCGCGCCACGACCATTTTGGTTTTGGATATTCCGGATGTGGGAAGTGTGGCAGGCTCATACTTTCTTTGAAATAAAATCCGCCTCTGCGCCCCCACGATCCGAGCAATGCATTAAGAATGGCCATGGCCCTTGCGCGCTGTGTGTCATCACCGTACCAGGTAACGTGGCGTCCCGGGTGGATGATCACCGATGGTGAGGCATCCGCCATTTCATGTGCGGTCTTGCGAATCACATCCGGTTTGATGGTGGTGATACCGAAGGCCCATTCGGGAGTCATTTTTTCAACATGCTTTTTCAGCAGGTCGAAACCATAGGTGTATTGCTCAACGTATGCTTTGTCGTAAAGTTCTTCGGTGATGATCACATTGATCCATGCAAGCAGGAGAGCCATATCCGTGGCGGGTTTGATCGGCAGCCAGAATTTTGATTTGCTGGCTACGGTTGAGAACCGCGGATCAACAGTGATGATGGAAACACCTTTATCTATTGCATCCGACATTTCCTGCACCTGGCTGTTGTGCATGTTTTCGCCAAGGTGCGATCCGATCAAAACCAGGCATTTGGTATCACGAATATCTGTTGGTTCGGGAGAACCTACTCCGGAGCCGAAAGTTGCCTGAAAGCCAACCTCACGCGGTCCGCGGCATTGCGCATAGGATGGGGCGGAAATGGTGCTCGATCCATAAGCTTTTAAGAGATGGCCAAAATGTTTACCGGCACTACCGTGATTGAAAAGTGCAAACGATTCAGGGCCATACGCGGATGAAACCTCCTCCATTTTATTGGCAACCAGGTTGAGTGCTTCGTCCCAGCTTGCCTCCCTGAATGTTTGTTTGCCGTTTTCAGTAACCCTGATCAGTGGTTTGGTAAGTCTGTCCTCGTCGGTGTACATGCCCACGCCACCGGTACCTCTTGGGCAAAGCCTGCCGTTACAGTGCGGGTCGTTTTCATTTCCGAGGATTTTAACAATCTTGTTATTCTCATCGGTATAAGTCCAGCCTGCACATTTCCAAAAGCATACTTCGCAATAGGTAGGATAGCGATTTAGTTTTTTGAAAGGCTTTTTCTTATCTTTTAGCTCATCCAGTGGTGAGGAACTCCGACCGAAGGACAACATGCTGCCGGCCAATGTTGCGCCTGCAGTTCCCAAAGCCGATATTTTAATGAAGTCTCTCCTGGTTTTCATGAATTATTTATATGTAAATATCTATATGTATTCTCACCTGCAAAGTTAGATTTTTACAATCTATTGTTTGTGAATTAACAATGAATCTGCCTCAGTTAAAAAAATGGATTCGGTCAGTTTTTTTGTTGATGTGGGGGTAGAATAAGTCTGGAGATTTTCTATCATGAAGATTTTTTTAAAATCATTGAAAAGGGCAGGGATATTATAAAAGAAAGTATGGGGAGAATGTCCGGGAAAAAAAAGCTGATCTTTTAAAGACCAGCCTTTTATTTCTGTAAGATACGTTAAATGCTATTCTGAAATAGTAACCTTCTCCATCTTATCACCCTGTCTGATCTGGTCGATGATTTCAACACCTTCAACCACTTTGCCGAAACAGGTATGATTCCTGTCTAAGTGTGACGTATTGTTGCGGCTGTGGCAGATAAAGAACTGTGATCCACCGGTGTTTCGTCCGGCATGGGCCATGGAGAGTACACCTCTGTCATGGTATTGATTATCGCCATCCAATTCGCAGTTTATGGTGTAGCCTGGGCCGCCGGCACCTGTGCCATCCGGGCATCCACCCTGCACTACAAAATCTGGGATTACCCGGTGAAAGGTCAGTCCATCGTAATATCCTTTTTTAGCGAGTTTGGCAAAATTGGCAACAGTGTTTGGTGCATCGTCATCGTAAAACTCAATCTTCATTACACCATATTGAGTTTTGATTTCTCCTTTTGTCATTTTAATTTCTATTTAATTTGAAACGTAATTTGACGGCAAAGATAGGATTTGATAATTTTTAAATGCCTTTTTCATCTGATTTTCATGAGTAGTCAGAATGAACCAGCTGATATTTTGGGTGTGGCACCGCTGTAGGTGCACACTTTTGCTGAGTATTCAGTGGCTTCGCGGTGGAGTTGTTCCAGGGGCTTTTTGTTTAGCAGGCCCATTATCATGGTTGCTGTAAATGAGTCGCCGGCACCAATTGTGTCAACCACTTTGATTTCAGGCACTTTTTGGAATGATTCATCAGCAGTTGTGTATAACCAACTGCCCTGCGAGCCCAGAGTGAGTGCCACCAAATCTAACCCAAAAAGCTGCATGAGGCTATGGCATTTTTTCTTATCGTTTCCTGAGAGGTTAAACATTTCACTGATGATTTCCAGTTCATCCTCATTTAGCTTTAACAAATTTGCCAGGGTCATCGACTGCTCAAGTATTTCTTTGTTGTAGTAATGCTGCCGCAGGTTAATGTCGAATACTTTCAGTGCTTTTTCCGGGGCAATTTTTAAGCCTTCCATTATGGCTTTTCTGGAAGTTTTGGATCGCTGTGCCAGGCTGCCAAAACATAGGGCATCCGTTGATTTTATCCATTCTTTAGCTTCATTACCCAAAGTTATATGGTCCCAGGCCACATTTTCGTGGATGGTGTAAGAGGGCATTCCGTTTTCCAGTTTTACCGAAACATAGCCTGTGGCAAAATCTGGATAGTTGAGCATGAGCTTTAGTTTTCTTTCTTTCAGGAGGGTCTCTATTTCTCTGCCACTTTCATCTTTCCCAATGGCGCTGATCGTTGCAGCATCGGCACCGTGGTTTTGGGTGTGAAAACAAAAGTTACCGGGTGCTCCCCCTAACTGTTTGCCATCGGGGAGCATATCCCACAAAACTTCACCAATGGCGGTGATTTTATATTTTTTCATGCTAAAATATTCTATTGTTTATATTCTGATTCGTTGAGCTGTTGCAGATGTTTTTCGGTAGGTTTAAACATGTAGTTTAGGATGAATCCTGCCAATAAAATTCCGGCAAAAATGGTAGCCAGCATAAAGCCGTAAATTGCATCGGAGCCAAACATATCGCTTACAACGCCCATGGCCAAAGGGCCTAATGCAGCCCCGGCAGCCGTAAAAAATAAGATGATCCCGGCAATGGAACCATGTTTGGGCTTGGGGAAACAACTAATTCCTTTAGAGTTGATGGTTGGATAAATCACCGACATAAACAAGCCGGTAACCGGAAGAAGAAAAACAGCCGCATCCGGGAAAATCATACTTCCAAGAAAACAAATAAATATCATGAGTCCGGCAATAGAAAGCACCATATCCCATCTTAAAACAGCCATCATCCACACACCCAAAAAGCGGCCGGCAGCACGCAGGATGAAAAAGACAGGCAAGGCATAGGTGGCTATAAAAATGAGTGAGCCATCATAATCCTTTAGCAGTGTGGGCATCCAAACGTAAATGGCTGCCTCTACGGTAACGTAAAAAAATGCAGCGAGCGAGAACCCTAATGCAAACCGATTTTTTACCATTTTCAAGGTTCTTCCAACATTGATAGGCTCTTCTGCGGTTTTTTTTGATTTTGGATATTTTACTGCCAAAGCAATAATGATGAGAACCACGCAAATTATTGCGGCAATTACATAGAGCATTTTCCATTGCACATTTTGCTCAAGCAGGTAGGCCACCAGAAATGGCCCTATGATAGCACCAACGCCAAAAAATCCTTCCACGGCATTCATGGTTGAAGTATGCTCACGATTAGAGCGTGAAATATCTCCAATGAGTGCAAGGGCTCCGGTGCGGAAAACACCAATTGCGGCTCCGGAAATTACCAAAAGGCTCAGGAAAAATGCAAAGGAATGACCGGCGAGAAATAAAAAAGAGCTAAAGGCAAAAAATGCCAGCCCGAGGATGATGGTGTTTTTACGGCCCAGTTTATCAGCCAGAAAGCCAAGAAAAATCCCTGCCAGGGCCATAGCAGACATTGGGCCGTAGTGGAAAAACCCGGCCTGTGTCATGCTCAGGTTAAATTCTTCGATGATTTCCGGTATGATAACCCCAACGGCATCGGTGGTCATCGCAAACATCATAAACATAATGAAAGTGAGCGATTTTATTAAAATTGAATTTGATCCCGATGATGTATTTAGTGCTGTCATTTATTTTGGTTTAAACATTAATTATTTATAAATCAAGAGTTACTTTTTCTTTTCCATCCAGTGGGCTGAAAGTAATTTTTGAATCCATTTTGTTTAGACCGGTTTCAAGTTTGGCCCAATCATTCCCGTTTGTCCAATTAATTTCGATTTCGTTATCATTGATCAATTTTGTTGAAAATTCACCGTCAAAGGCAGGATGATTATTTCTGAAGCGGATAAGTTCGATTAATTTTTGAACCACAGGTCGCTGCAATTCTTTAAGTAATTCCTCCTTGCTATAATATTTTCTGTTAATGTCGCGGCCTACACGGGTTTTTGCAAGGAGTTCCATGTCGTTTTTGCCGGCAAGGAATCCGGTATAATACACTTGAGGAATACCCGGGGCAAAAAATTGCAATGCTCTGGCCATTAGGTAGGTTTTATCATCGCCGCCCAGCGCATCGTAGTACGTGCAGTTAACCTGATAAAGGTCGAGGTTCGATGCTGCAGCACCGGTTGCTTTCAGGCTTTCGCCAAGGCTGTTTTTGTGGAT
>CAYNDN010000335.1:0-6012 GCA_964395075.1 uncultured Lentimicrobiaceae bacterium
CGTCAAAACACTGCACAGTCGCCGGGTGAAAACAACAAACGTGAACGATTCACCCTCAAAACAGTCACCGGGTGAATGAATAGCAAGCGGTGAAAGATTCACCCGGTGACTTTATAAACGATCCACCCGGGGGCTTTACAAAGCTCACCTTAAAATACAATTAATTTGAAGCCAGCAACGTGAACGATTTCCTGGCGATAATTTCACCGTAGAGTTTCAGCCGGATGCCATACATTCCCGGTTCGCGCTTGCCTGGAGGAATGGAAATTGAACTGCCGATAAATGATCTTTCTTCACCGGGTTCAATATCTATTTTTTTGGTGTAGAAATCGTTTCCATCCGGGCCAATCCAATCCAATTCAAATTTTAAATGCCGGTCAGGAAATGCATTTCGATTCAGCAGGCTTATGATGGCTCTTACCCTTCCTTTTTCCTGGATGGCAAACACCGAATCCGCATCGACACACTGCCCGGTCTTTCTGCTTTTTTTTGTACAAAATTCGATTTGTGGCAGAAAGCTCTTTGCAAGTACTTCGTTTGTATATTTCTCAGGCAGTAAATGGAACGTCTTATAAGCCAACAGTTCCCTGAAATAATAAACTTTAAGGGTGTATTTTCCCGGAGTACGTCTTTCGGGAGAAAGTGATATTGAGCTGGAAATAAAATGAGCCGAATCCACATCAACACGCTTGGTGTACATGGATTTATCATCCGGCCCAACCCAGTCGAGATGGATCATGGATGTATTTAAATCTTCAGCAATACTATCAAGCCTGACCAGTGCATTCAGCCAGTCTTTGATATTCAGGGTAAAGATGGTGTCGGCCCATTCAGGTATTCCGGTTTCCTCATCAAAATCCTTACAAAACAAAATTTGTGGTTGATATTCCGGGTATTTCTTTAGCGGTAATACGATAGTTCCATCGCTTGCCTTTTCAAAAACACCATGATGGTTCCCACATCCGGTTAAAAGCAAGCCCGTAGTTAAAAACAGAATCCAGGTCGCTAAAAAATTAATATGTGCTTTTGCCGCTCTCATATCATCCTGATCAAATAATTTTTACTCTTGCGTTTTACGCCATAAAACCATCGGCACAATGGAAGCATAATTAAGAGCATTGCTACCAATCCGATTAATGACTCAGCTACACCACCTTCACGGTAAAAAATATCCATTCGTTTAACAACAATCCCGAGTATAGCAAGATGAACAGCATAGAAAAACAAGGGCACCTTTCCGGGAATGCTAAACACCGAAAGCAGCTTTGGGAAAACACGATCGAGGATGATAAATATTGTTACCCCCAACACCACCGCAGCATAAGCCCACAGGTTCATAAAGAAGCTGGGCGGATATTTTTGATCGATAAAAAATGAGTAGTGTCCAAAATCTGAGAAAGGGAAGATATTCCCGAAATCGCGGCAAAGCCTGATTATAATGGCCAGTGCAAAAACGGATAATGAGATAACCAACCCATAAAATATTCTTTGTTTGTCGGTTTTCCAGATTTTCAGCCATCCATTGGCCATAACCGACCCTAAAATACCGAGGGCAAACCAGGGTAAAACCGGGTATTTGTTAAAGCTTCCTGAATCAATAAATGTTTGCATCAACACCTGCTGCCATAAGATGTCGGGATCGTAGGCGATTTTTAACAGGAAAGCGTGAGCTATTAATATCGCTACAGCTATGAAAGTTCGAATCAGCCAGTGGAAATGGATAATGAAAGTGAGCAAAACCATGGAAATGCCAATTGTAGAGATAATCCCCAGATGTCCGGGTTTAAATTCGGCAAACCCGCCCCATGATGAATTGACCCATGTGATCTGTATCAAAATCAAAAAGAGCCCACGCTGAATCAGGTGCCATCGGGCCTCCCAAGCCCTGCCTCCTTTTTCAATTCTTCGGTTGAACGACCACCAAACCATGGCCCCATTCATCATTAAAAATCCGGGAGCACACAGGTAGCCGACATACCTGAGCATGAATTGCCCCCATGAAGGAAAGAGTGGATCGATTGGATCGAGCTGTAACCAGATGGAATTGAAATAATAGGAGCTATGCCCCAAAAGCATGAGCACACCAATGAATCCGCGAAAGCGGTCGATAAAGTCAAACCTTTTTTTTGAATTTGGTTTTTGGCTCATTAATTTTTGGTCATTTGCGCTTCGTGCGTCATTTGCCTCGCTGCGTTCAGCGTCATTTGTTGTCATTGGCACTTCGCGCGTTATTTGTCCTGCGGAGGTTATTTGCTTCGCTACGCTTCGCGTAATTTATGGTCATTAGTTACGCGCCATTAGTTTTTTTTGCGCTCTGCTCTACGCACTTTGCGCTTCGCTTAATCCACGAATAACCAATAACTGATAACGATAAACCTACTCCTAATCCGGCCTTGAGATCACGATGATTCCCTGGTATTTATCGGCGATATAAACATAATTTTCATCCAGATCGAGGCCCAGTGAGAATTCGGTATCAACTTCACCAAGCAATTTGGGGGTTGTTGGGTCTGCTACATCAATCACATGAAGTCCGGCCAACTCAACGGTCATAAATATTTTGTTGTCGTCGTATTTTAGTTCTTTGGCATACCCACCTTCATCAAGGCTGCCCACGATACGAATATTTGTTGTATCGGAGTAATCGATGATCTGTAAACCTTCGATACCGCAGGCCAGGAAGGCCAGCGATCCGGTTGGAGAGATCACCACATCTTCGGCATAGCCCGGTGTGTCGATTTCTCCGATCAGGGGATAGTTTCCATATCCATTCTGGAAATCCGTGATATCAAATATGGACAAACCGAGTTCGCCGCATGCCACCATCATTTTTGTGGTATCGGGCGTAGTAACCACAGAATAGGCGTACCCGGTAGTATGCACGTTAGCTCTTACATCGGGAAGTGGCTGATTGGGTTTTTCAACAAAAACAATCTGCACACCTTTTTCACTGATGGCCGTAAACAGATAGTTATCCATAACATATAAATTCCTTGATGGCTGAACCACCTCAAGATACCAGCCATTGACAACGGTTTCGGAAGGGTTCTCCACATCAATAAGGGTGATGCCATACGTGCCGGCTGCGAGATAAGCCACGTCATCATCAACAATTACTTTGGAGGAATAACCTCGCACCCCTTCGGTAGTTACAGATACGGTTTGAGGGGCCAAAGGATTTGACACATCAAGAATCAATAGTCCGGCTTCACCTTGCGCCACATAAAGCAGGTTATCGTTTACAACCACATCCTGTGCAAAACCGGTGGTCTGGAAAATGGTTTCAATTTTATACCCGCCTGATCCATCTTCTGGCTCAATCACTTCAGCGTCGGTAGGTTTTCCGCAACTAGCCACCAACATGGAAGCGGCAGCCATCAATACAAATAATCTGAATAATTTTTCAATATGCATATCTCAAATTTTTAAATATCAAAAACCAAATCTATATATTACCTCCAGGCCTACCTGGTTTTGTATGTAATCCTTTTCGTCAGAAACAAATTCATCGTTTAAAACAGAAGTTGTTCCGGATTCACGCCCAAGCCAGCGGTAGAAAGCCTTGAACTTCCAGTTTTTACTGGCGCTTAAATAGTATGTAACATAAATCCGCAGGTTGTTATCCACACGGCCGGCATGTAACCGGTCAACAATCACGGGTTTTTCAGTTTTATAGTAGCGGTTATAAATTATTGTTTCAACCTCTATAGTGTGGTAGCGCTTCTTGATTCTTGGCAAACGGTACATCAATCCAAATACGAAACCATCCTCTTCATAGGTGGCATCACCATCGTCAGATGTTTCTTTATCTTCACCGGGCTCATCGTAACCTTTGGCATCCGAATAAATATACTGGTAGGTGAATTCAAAGGTAAAATCATCCAAAAAATCCTGCCAAAGCTTAAACCGGTACATTGAATTTTTGCTGTCGTATTCTGTATAATGCTTGTTGTGATAATACTGCGAATAATAGTAGTAAAGCCTGAACCGGGTGTTTTTAAAGATCGAATACTGAATCCAGGCTCCATAATTATTTTTGGAAAAAATATAGGGGGTAAAAGTGGTATCGTCATCAAAACCATAAATTTCTGTCCAGTCGTCATCCCTGAAATGGCGCACATAAAATTCAGGAATATAATCATAAAATACCTTGAAGTTTAATTTTTTATTGATGTATTGCCGGTAGCCTATACCAAAGTTGCTCCATGTTTTCACATCATTTACCACATATTTGCTGTAGTTGGCACTGACATCAAACACAGATTTCTGTTTGCCAAAAATCCGGTAAGTTCCGCTTATTGTTGCCTTTGGATTGATTATGATATCATCATAAGTATTGATGTAAAAACGACCCTGGTCTTCATTATTCATGAAACGGTCAAGATATTTTTCGGAATACTTGAGGATGTTGTCGTCGTAAACAGTCGTTAGCGAAACATCAACATCATATTCCGGTTTTTTCTTTTTGGTTTTTTCCTGGGCCAAAGCTGGAATAATCGTGCAAGTCACCAGAAAAATGGCCAATACAAGTTTTAAATATTGCTCAGGAAGATATGGCATTGGTTTGAATTTCATAGGCAAAGCTATTTTAGTGCTATTATTGCGAACCACTACTCTTTGTTGTGCACATCTTTTTTCGGTATCATAAGCCGGCCAAGCACTGTGCTTTTGTCTTTATCTATGGGTAGAATTTCGTAGGTATGCTTGCCGTCAGGCACATCAATCACAAATTCGCAGCCTGTGCCCGGAATGAGTTCGGGGTTGTCCTTATAGGTTGTAACTTCTGAGCGGCGGCTGCTTAACTGGTATGTATTAAGTACTTTACCATTTTCGCGCACCTGCATGCGGTAATGGATTCTGCCGCGCATTGTATAGTGATTTTCAATCCGTGTAAGCACCCGGATTTGTGTGGGTCCGTAAACTTCAACTTTCAATGGCATTTCGCTTGATGACCTGTAATAATGCACGATTGACTCACGGGCCACCAGGTCAACGGGTTCGGCAGGCATTTCAGGAGTGTACGAAATCCAATCGATTTTTTTGGTTTTGGCCGGATAGAATAAATAGCGGGCAGCAACCTTTACTTTTTCATCCGCCAACCTAAATTCTATGGAATGGTCTCCCCGGCCGAGTTCGATTTCAAAATCCATGCTCTGCCCGGGTGTTCCGAGATCTTTGTTTTGATATTTACCATCTTTTAACGGATTGACACCTGTAAACTTTTCTGTTAGGAATTCGCCCCCGTCAACCACATATTTCACAGCATAATTTTGTTCTTTGGGTGTGTCATCTGTAAATCTTGCCCGGGTGATAACACGTAATTTACCGGGACCTCTCACAGTGATGAGTGATGCCTTCTCAGCATTTAGAGAGTAATAGCTCCTTGATTTTCCGGAAAGGATATGGGTAACCCTTTTTGTGTGGTTCGTTGGCTTGAGTCTTTTGGTTTTAGAACTCCGCTGAGCAAAAGCTCCGGCCCCAACAACAAGCAATACAAGCGTGAAAAGTAAAAATTTTTTCATAGTTCATTTGGTATTTTTGTGTGCAAATTACAAGGCATTTTCATCGTCAAATTTATCCATTCCCGACCTTATTTTTTGTGAAAGTGGTACAACATCGGTTCCCAGCCTGTGATGCCTGCGCTCTCCAAGGTACACCAGCACAATAATTAATACGAGTACAAAAGTTGCCACGCCGGCCAGTACTACATTGTACTTTTCCTCGGTAAAAATGCCGCCATCACCGGGTTCGGGTAAGGGAACGGGAGTACCGGGCAGGCCATACTCCCGGAGTAATTTACTGATGTTAAGCAGATGAATGATCGGAACCCCCCGCTGTCCCATTTGAATGATCACACCTTTCACCGGGAAGTTTCGCATGGGCAAAAATTCTGTTAATCCCGGCGGGATCAGTTTTCCATTGATGGTATTCCCCAGGCTGGCGATTCCGCCTCCCACATTGATAAATGCTTTTACGCCCTCATCACCGGTATATTTTTCATACAACTCCATG
>CAYNDN010000336.1:0-3806 GCA_964395075.1 uncultured Lentimicrobiaceae bacterium
TATCTTCAAAAACTGGCTGCCAACATTTCCCACTCCGGCTATGAACAGATGCACTTTTTTTATAGCCGTTTGAAAAAAGCGCTCATGAATAACATTCACAGCCTTGTGTTCATCTTTTTCATCAATCACAATTGAGATGTTGCGCTCCGAAGCTCCCTGTGCAATGGCCTTTACGCTGATGTTGTTTTCGCCAAGCGCACCAAATATTTTTCCGCTGAGGCCAACCTGGTGTTTCATATTGTCGCCAATTACTGCCAGCACTGTTTGGTGTTCATCAATTTCCACCGGATTTACAAGTCCGGTTTTTATCTCGTTTACAAAATGCGCATTCAGGGCTTTTTGCGCAGCCTGTTTAAAATCCGACCCAATTCCGAGGCAAATGCTTTGTTCAGAGCATGCCTGCGTTATCAATACAATGTTTATACCGGCCTCTTCCATTGCCTGAAACACCCTGCGGGCAACGCCTTTGGTGCCGGCAAGCCCAATACCTGAAACCGTTAGCACAGCCATATTGGACAGGGTTGAAACGCCGATGATCTTATTGATTTCACCCATATTTGAACCGTGTATCAGGGTGCCGGCCTCATCAGGAAAGTTGGTGTTTTTAAGATAAACCGGAATTTCTTTTTGCATCACAGGCCTTATAGCCGGCGGGTAAACCACCTTGGCTCCAAAATAGGCCATTTCAAAAGCTTCTTTGTAACTGAGCCTCTTGATGGATGTCGCATTTTTTACTATTCCGGGGTTGGCATTGAGCATGCCGTTTACATCACTCCACAGCTCCAGGGCTTCACAATCAATTGCACCGGCAATCAGTGAGGCTGTATAATCCGAACCACCTCTTCCGAGTAAAACGCGCTCGTTATTCTTGTTTTTGGCTACGAAACCCGGGGCAATATAATTTTTGCCTTTACTTATAAAACGGCTGATATTTTGATAGGTAATGCCATAATCAACCTCTGCATTGAGGTGGTTGTGATTTGCATGTATCAGATCACCGGAGGGTAAATGTTCAATTTCAATTTTTTCCTGGTTAAAATATTGGTGCAGGATTAAAACCGACATTATTTCGCCCATCCCAACTATACGGGCTTTGGTTTTTTCTGAAAGCTCTTCCAGACTTTGTATCCCGCGGCAAAGAGTTTCGATCTCCAGAATTTTTTGCTGGACAAGGATCATAACTTCCGATTGACTGGCTGGGTTGATGAGCCCTTTGGCCATGTTGAGGTGCCTTTCTCTTAATTTTTCAAGTGCGTCACTGTAACTGCCTTCCAGTGCTTTTTGTGCCAATTCCTCAAGCCCGTCTGTTACCCCCTTAAATGCTGAAACAACCACTATAAAGGGTTTTTCGCGGGATGCCAGGATTTGTTTAACCTGTTTAATATTTTGGATGGAACCCACACTTGATCCGCCAAATTTTAAAACATGCATAATTGTTTTTTTTTGATTGAAAACTAAAATTGATTTTGATGACTTTGGGAAGATACTCCCCGGATTTGGTTGCGGCATGCAGAGTGCCTGATATGTTTTCTTTTACCCCTTACGGGGTGGAGGTAATAACAAAAGTGCTCGTAGTAGCGATCCTGTTAAAGACCGATGACCTTTGAACCGGGAATATTTGTCTGATGGTATAATTCGATTTCACAGCACAATGATAGGGATAAAAACCATTTCATAATTTTTTGCAACTCTCAATTTACAATTTGTTAACAGAGTCTTTGATAATTTTTTCTTTTGTGTTATTCATCCGGATCCTCATTTCACTTTTGCTGAATCCATTCATTCAAATCATGCCTGTAAAAGTAAACCCTGATGGAGCTCCGTGGTTGGTGCGAAGGGGTCTTACATTTGCTCATCCTTATATCTTTAAATAGGTTAACCTGAAAAATTCTGGAAACTTTTTTTACCCGACAAATTGGTTAGGCCGGCAGCCTTGTTAATTTTGTCGGGGTTTTTTTATAATACAAATCCATCGAGGATGATTTCAGATAATCAAAATGTTGTTGCGGTAGGAGGCATGGGGGGCAGTGGCTCCCGGATGGCAGCCACGCTGGTAAAAGCAATGGGTTTTTGCATGGGTAATTATCTGAATCAAGAACTGGATAACATCACTTTTACCCGACTTTTTAAAAATCCCGATTGGTTTAAAACGGCAACCCAAGATGACTTCAATCTTCGCTTCAATCTTTTTGTTCGCATTACCAAAGGAGAAAAGCTTACACCAAAGCAGGAGCAGCTTTATTTAAAAGTGGTTGCGGAAAATCAACTTCACTCGGCCACAATGCTGCATCGTGTTGCTTTTGTTCTCAGGAACAGGCTCCAGCCGCGGGTTTGCAATTCGAAATGGGCATGGAAAGAACCAAACACCCACATTATGATCGACAGGGTTATTCCTTTGGCTGGTAAAATGCGCTATATCCATGTTGTAAGGCATGGCCTGGATATGGCCTTTTCAAAAAACCGGCAGCAACTGATCAACTGGGGATGGATGTTTGGGTTGGACAGCACCGCAAATCAATCAACTGATATTTTCAGGAATCAACTGGAGTTTTGGATCAGGTCAACCAAAAGGATGATCGAGATATGCCCGCCGGCAATTGGCGGGAATTTCTATTTGCTCAACTACAATCGGCTGCTCAACCATCCTGAAAAAGATAAAGGCTAAAGCTTATGGTTCCTAAAAACCGAAGTGGTTTAAATCTGAATATCCTGCTTATGAATCCATGACCATGCTTTACCGAAACCAACAATACAGCCCAGATAATCGCGTAGGGCACAAAAAATGGTGCATGATGAAAATTGACCTCCACATCAAAAATAAGTTTGAAATAATAAGGGGTGGTCGTTAAAATGATTGAGAGCGCAATTATTCCTGTCGAATTATGGGTGATAGCACCGGGCAAATGTTTTTTTGAATGCTTGAGCAATAATTCAGAAACGGCAACAAATGTTCCGGCCAAAAAAATTGGTAAATAGCGCAGGGTAGAAATTGGCGGAAGCTCATAAATTAGTTCGATAGCAACTGACAAAACCGTTAAAATCAGAAAAAACCATATAAGCGGCTGCATTCTCCATTTCAGGAAGCGATGACAGATAAACATGAAGAAAGGCGAAAGGATGTAATATTTGAATTCCACAGGAACAGCACTAAAAACAGGTAAACACCAATTTTACCGGTTTTTTGGAAATCCAAAAAGTCGGCAAACACAAAACCCAGATTACCCGAATGGGAAAGCAAGACCATAAGAATAGCCAGGCCGCGCAACCCATTCAAAGCCATGAAATGCTCCTGCTTTTTGTCGTGAGGAAAAAAACGGTTGTTTAAGGATTGTATCAACGATCGGCGATCAATCATTTGCAAAAAAAATCAACCTTAAGGATAGTAGAGTTAAGGCTTTTGTTTTCAACTCTCCGGTTTAAGTTCGTATTTTTTTATTTTATTGTAAAGCGTTACACGGTCAATGCCGAGTATCCTGGCAGATTTTGATATGTTCCAGTGTTGCCTGTTGAGTATTTGGTGGATGTATTTTTTTTCATGCTCATCGAGGCTCTCAAATTCCAATTCGTGATCTGTTTCCTCTACTGGAAAATTGCTCATTTTGATTTCAGATCCTTCGCAAAGCAGCACAGCTCTTTCCAGCATGTTATCCAATTCGCGAACATTGCCCGGAAAGTCATAATGCTGAAGATATTCTATTACTGAAGGGTTGATTCCCAATTGTTTTTTGCTCATTTCAAAACAGTGCTTATTAACAAAATGATCAATAAGCAGGGGTATGTCATCCCGTCGCTTGCGTAACGGCGGG
>CAYNDN010000336.1:3816-4542 GCA_964395075.1 uncultured Lentimicrobiaceae bacterium
TTAACACTTTCTCTTTCAGATTTTCTTTTGTGGTACAGATCAGTCTGAAATTCGCTTTTATTTCTTGATTACCTCCAACCCGGTAGATGGTTTTTGTTTCGATAACCCGCAGCAGATCAAGCTGGATTTTTGATGAAATACCTGCGATTTCATCCAACAATATGGTACCGCCATTTGATGTCTCAAAATGGCCTGCAAAGCTGTCAAGGGCACCGGAGAAAGCACCTTTCTCATGCCCAAACAAGGCACTTTCCGCAGATTGACCGTACAGTGCCCCGCAATGAACCGGTATTATCGAATAATATTTTCTGGATGAATTATTATGAATAGTCTTTGCTATGAGCTCTTTTCCCGTTCCTTCTTCTCCTGAAATTAAAACTGTTGAATTGGTGGGAGCTATTTTTTCTACCTGCTTCAGTACGCTTAGTATTGCATCGCTCTCACCAATGATGTTATCAATATTTTCAAGCGCAATCCCCCTGGCTTTTGGGACTTTACGTTTAGCTTTCGTCAGAATCTGCATAGAGATTTTCCGGATTAGCTTCGAGAGGTCTTCCGGATCGAAAGGTTTGGTAATGTAATCGTAGGCCCCATCCTTTAAGGCCATAACGGCTGTGTCCACCGAAGCAAAGGCAGTCATGATTATCACAACGGCATCTCTTTCAATTTTTTGTATCCGGCGGTTCATTTCTAAACCGTCCATGCCGGGCATTTTGATGTCGGTAA
>CAYNDN010000336.1:4552-5992 GCA_964395075.1 uncultured Lentimicrobiaceae bacterium
AGTTTTCCTTCCGGATGAGCGATAGTGCTTCATAGGCATCCCTGGCTGTGGAAACGGCATATCCTTCCCTTACAAACCAGTGATACAGCGAAAGCCGCACCGACTTTTCGTCATCCACAATAAGTATGGATACTTTATGTGCCATTTATTCTTCGTTTTTAATCACCGGCAGGGTTATTCCAACCGTGGTTCCCTGCATGATTTGTGAAGTGATTTCAATTTTACCGCTGTGGTTCTTAATGATACCGTGAACAATGGCCAGCCCAAGCCCCACACCGTTGGTCTTGTTTTTTGTGGAGAAGAATGGCTCAAAAACCTTTTTCATATTTTCTTTTTCGATACCCATGCCGGTGTCGGAAATGCTTAGCATAACGTGTTCCGGATCAGGATTATCGGTTTTCATTACAATTTCACCCGCACCTGCAATAGATTCGGTGGCATTTACCAGGAGAGCCACACATGCCTGTTTGATTTGGTTTTCGTTGCAGTTGACCAAATCAGTGGCGGCATTTTTTTGTATAACGAAGTTGATGTTGGATAGCCTGATCTGGTGGCTCATGAGGTTCTCAATGTATGTAATAATATCATGAAGATGAGCCGCCGTGAAGTTTTCCTGGTCCTTACGGGAGAATTCCAGCAGGCCTTTCACAATATCGCCGCAGCGTTTGGTTTCGTCTTCAACAATGGTAAGATAGTCGAGTAGCGCCTCACGCGATTTTTCGTCGAGGGTTTCTTCGGCCAGTTGTTTGTGAACGAGTTTGGTGAAGGTGAGCACGCCGGCAAGCGGATTGTTGATCTCGTGGGCAACCGACGAGGAAAGTTTTCCCAGCGATGTCATTTTTTCCACATGGATCAGTTCACCCTGGATTTGCAGTAACTCTTTGGTTTTTTCCTGCACTTTGTCTTCAAGCTGCTCCGACCAAGCTTTCAGTTCCCGGTTTGCTGTGCTAATTTTGTCGAGCATGTTGTTGAAAGCTAAAGATACCACCCTCAGGTCTTGCAGCAGGCCGGGGCTGATGTCGAGGCGCATAGCCGTGTTCCCCCCGGCGACGGCTTCACTGGCTTCCACAATATTATTGAGCGGTTGCTTTATTTTTTGCCTCGTGAAAATGATCAACACAAAAACCAGTATGAATGTGCTTAGTGCAGCCAGCATAAAGAATTCGCCGGATGACTTTGCCATGGCAGTGTCGATGTCGCGCAACGGCATTTTTATGATTAGTGCGCCCAGCACCTCCTGTGTTTCGTTGTGGGCATGGCATGAACTCACCGAACAGGTCCTGTCGTTCAGGATGGGAGATCTGATCATCAGTTGCCTGAAACTTTCACCCTTTCCGTTTAGCGATTGGTTGCACATGCTGTTTTCATTGATGATGTGGTAGGCTTTTTCCTTTAATGGAAACATTTCATGTAGGTCAGGATGGCACCTTTTGCACTGGG
>CAYNDN010000337.1:0-3880 GCA_964395075.1 uncultured Lentimicrobiaceae bacterium
TATGTGTTTCCTGGTTGTTGTAGTCTATCTTTGGGTCAACACCCACAAGGTTTATTATGCGATCAACAGCCCCAAAGCCCTCATAAACCGGATAAGTTAGGTCCTGACCACCACCAATAATTATAGGGATGACATCTGCTTGAAGAAGTTGCTGAACAGTAGATTTTACGGCAAAATAGGTGTCGTGTATTTCATTTCCGGCCGGGATATTTCCCAAATCACCAATGGTAATTTGTTTCTTTCCGGGTTTAAGGTCATAGAGATATTTACGTATCTGGTCGGGGGCATCTGATGTTCCGCTATTACCAGGCGAATTTCTGCCATCTTTTACCCCAAATATTACAACATCAAAATTAGCCAGTTGTTGGTTTGTGAAGTCAGCCGAAAGGTGAACTATTTTGTCGCCGAGCCTGTTGGATTCTTCAATCGGAACAAATCCAATTTTGTCAGGTTCTATACTTTCGAAGTACATTAATATTTCCATCAGGCATTAGGCGTTGCAGATTATTTTTTTACCCTGGATGATTTTGCGGTTTTGGCGGCTGAAGGCTTTGCCGTTTTCTTCCTGGCTGTGGTTTTTGCAGTGGTTTTTTTTGCAGATGCTGATTTACGTGGTGTGGCTTTTTTCGGACTTTTTTTGTCTGCTTCTTCAACTATTTTTTGCACCCCGGCAAAAGATAATGTTTCTGCATCTGTTCCTTTTGGAATTTTATAATTAGATTTCCCCACTGCAATATATGGCCCCCAACGGCCTTTGAGGACTTTTACATTTTCATCTTCATCAAAAATTTTGATGGTTCGCTCGCGGTCTTTTTTTCGCTTTTCCTCAATAAGTTGTACGGCCCTGTCAGCATCAATAGTCATGGGATCATCTTCCTTACCCAGGGATACAAATTTGGATTTATGTTTCACATAAGGCCCAAACCGGCCAATGGCAACGGTCATTTCTTCGCCCTCGTATTGCCCGAGTGACCTGGGGAATTTAAACAATTCCAGGGCATCTTCCAAAGTTATCGAATCAAGCGACTGGCCTTTTCGCAGTGAAGCAAAACGTGGCTTTTCATCACTCTCAGTATCTCCAATCTGGATCATCGGACCAAAGCGTCCAATCTTAGCAAAAACATTTTTGCCGGTGGCAGGCTCCTGTCCCAGTAATTTTTCTCCACTAAATTTTTCGGCATTTTCAATGGTATCTTCAACCGTTTTGTGAAAAGGCTGATAGAATGTATCAATCATGCTATTCCACTCCTTTTGCCCCATTGCGATTTCATCAAATTCCTTTTCAACCCTGGCAGTAAAGTTATAATCCATAATATTCAAAAAATTCTGCATCAGGAATTTATTCACCACGTTGCCAATATCTGTTGGCACCAGTTTTCCCTTGAGCTGACCGGTTTTTTCGGTTTTGGCGGAGCTGTTGATTTTTGCATCTTTCAGGGTGAGCACTTCGTATTTTCTCGGTACGCCATCAGCTTCGCCTTTGGCAACATACTCTCTTTTTTGAATTGTTGAAATGATGGGGGCATAAGTTGATGGCCTGCCAATACCCAGCTCTTCGAGTTTTTTCACGAGGCTGGCTTCAGTATATCTGGCGGGTGGCTGTGTGAAACGTTGGGTGGCATCAATTTTTCCCAATGGCAGTTCCTGGCCTTTGGTAAGCGGAGGGAGCACTCCTGCGGCTTCTTCAGGATTCTCCTCATCGGTTGATTCGAGATAAACCTTTAAAAATCCATCAAACAATAGTACTTCGCCCTTTGCAGAAAATTTTTCCTTTGTTGTTGAAATATCAATACTTACAAGCGTCCGCTCGAGTTTAGCATTGCTCATTTGCGATGCAATTGTTCTTTTCCAGATCAGGCTATAGAGTTTTTGCTGATCATTGCTCGCGTCAATATTTTCGGTGTTGAGGTAGGTTGGCCTTATGGCTTCGTGTGCTTCCTGAGCTCCTTTTGATTTGGTAGCGTACTTCCTTACTTTGTGGTATTTTTCCCCATAAAGGGCAATGATCTGTTTTTTGGCCATGTTAACAGCAAGATCCGACAGGTTCACGGAGTCGGTCCTCATGTAAGTTATCAAACCGGATTCATACAATTGTTGTGCAACCGACATGGTTTTCGAAACGCTAAATCCCAGTTTTCGGCTGGCTTCCTGCTGAAGTGTTGAAGTAGTAAAAGGCGGTGCCGGAGATTTTTGGGCAGGTTTCTTTTCAATGGCTCCCACTGTAAAATCGGCCCCAATGCATTTATTGAGGAATTGAACGGCCTGATCTCTGGTATCGAATCTTGACGGTAACTCAGCTTTAAGTAAGGAGGCGTGTCCTGATTTTTTCACTTCAAATTCGGCTGTAACCCTGTAAAAGGGTTTAACCTCAAACTCCTTAATATCTTCCTCACGCTCCACAATTAGCCTGACTGCAACCGACTGAACGCGGCCTGCCGACAGTGCAGGCTTTACTTTTCGCCAGAGTACGGGCGATAATTCAAATCCAACCAGCCTGTCGAGTACCCTGCGCGCCTGCTGTGCATCAACCAGATTTAAGTCAATCGATCTGGGCTGCTCGATTGCTTTTGTGATTGCAGTATCCGTAATTTCATGAAAAACAATGCGCTTTGTTTGCTCCTCATTCAACCCCAGTGTTTCATACAAATGCCAGGAAATGGCTTCACCCTCACGGTCTTCATCAGTTGCTAACCAAACTGTTTCAGCTTTTTTTGCCAGTTTTTTAAGTTCAGTAATAACTTTTTTCTTGTCCTCGGAAATTACATAGTTTGGTTTAAAACCATTTTCGATATCTACTCCAAGTTGTTTTTTGGACAAATCACGAACATGACCGAAACTTGATTTTACGGTAAAATCTTTTCCAAGAAATCTTTCGATAGTTTTTGCTTTGGCAGGTGACTCAACAATTACGAGGTTTTTCGACATACTGATACTCCTATTTTTTTCGCGGCAAATGTAAAACAATTAATTTACTGAGATCAATAACAAAACTTCAGCAGCAAATGTTGAGCAGCGAATTTCAACGCTCTATCAGTTAAATTTTAAGGAATTTGTGCTCCTGTATTTATTCAAAAAAAATACTAAACACTGGAGAGCATATTTCTCAAATTGTCGAATTTATGGTGATAATCCTCCATTGATCTTTTGATTACTTCCTGGGCTTCCTCGATGCCATAAGTGTGCGTAATTTCTGCATCACGCTTCCAGCCCGGCAAATCTTTATAGGTTAAAAAGTAGTGCTTCAACCTGTTGATAACCATCAGCGAACAATCCGAAAGGTCTTTATACTCCCCATAAACTGCATCGTTGTTGAGGACGGCCACAATTTTATCATCGGCTTCATTACCATCTATCATCCTAAAACCACCAATTGGTCGTGCCTTAACAAGAATATCTCCATGGGCAATGGTTTTCTCTGTGAGGATACAAATATCCAACGGATCCCGGTCTCCCACTATATCTGTTCGCCCGGTTTTTTCCATGCAAAATTCGGCAACTTTTTCAGCACAAAAAGTTTGTGGAATAAAGCCATACAAAGCGGGAATTACGTTTGAATATTTTTGAGGGCGATCAATTCTCAGGTAACCTGACTCTTTATCAATTTCGTATTTTACGGTATCCGTTGGCACCATCTCGATAAAGGAGGTTATTGTTTCGGGCGCATCATCACCTATTTCAACTCCGTGCCACGGGTGCGATTTGTATCTTAATCCCATCAATTTACCAATGGGATCCATTAACTTATTGCTCATTGGATTGTGTTTTAAAAATATTTAGCAAATTTAGATATAATCATGCATTGCAGCACGAAAATCCTAAAATTCCTCAATCGCTTCTAAAAGTTAGTGATTTTAACAAATAAAACTATTTTTGCACTCCG
>CAYNDN010000337.1:3890-5991 GCA_964395075.1 uncultured Lentimicrobiaceae bacterium
CGAAAAAGCAGGTTCTTATAACAGTAAGGATATGAATAAAACGTTTGAATTTTTACCCAGAATAATATTAATTTTCACTGTATTTGCTCTTTTATTCACATCATGTATCCCGATGAAAAGGATCGAATACCTTCAGCAGGAAGTTGGTAAGAATGATACCATTAGGACGCATTTTAATACCAACCTTGCCAATTATCGCATCCAGCCCGGCGACAACCTCTACATTAAAGTAAGAAGCGTTTTGGCTACTACCGAAAACATTTTTGCCCAGGAAGACGCCCGGACCAGCAACAATTATTATACTGATGCCGGGATTTACCTGAATAGTTATTTAGTTTCTGATGCCGGATACATTGATTTTCCTTTTGTAGGAAAAGTTTATGTTAACGACCTGACCGTTGAAGAAATAAAAGATTTAATAGCCGACATTGTGAAGGATTACATCAAGGAATCAACCGTGCTGGTTCGCCTGGCGTTGTTTAAAATAACAGCCCTGGGTGAAGTTGGCAGGTCCGGGCAACTCAACATCTATCAAAACAAGGTTAACATATTTGAGGCCATTGCTATGGCAGGCGATATGACCAACTTTGCCAGGAGGGATGAGGTGTATGTGGTTCGTGAAACAGAAAACGGCTCCAAAACCGCAAAATTAAATCTGAATGAAGCTGAAGTTCTGGAATCAGAGTTTTACTACATTCAGCCTAACGATATTATCTATGTTCCGCCGGTAAAAGGAAAGAACTTTGCTTTTACCCAGTTTCCTTATGCATTGGTATTATCAACCATTTCGACAACCCTACTTTTAATTAATTTTTTTCAAAATAACTAATTCTTCAAGTGGATTCAAATTTCAACAATATTCAACAGCAACTAAACCAGGAAGAGTCGATTGACATCAAGGCACTGTTTTTCAAATTTTTCAGGTTTTGGTATTTCTTTGCATTAACCGTTTTTGTTGCCCTGGTAATTGCTTTCCTGTTTAATAAATACACCAAACCCGTATTTGAGGTTAAAACTACTGTGCTGATTAAAGACGACAGAGCCAGTCAAAACCTGATCGGGATTGGCATCATGAACAATCAGCAAAATCTCGAAAATGAAATGGGAATCATAAATTCCTATTCACTGGCCGAGCGAACAATCAATACCCTCGACTTTGAAATATCGTATTTTGAAGAAGACAATTTCGTATCTAAAGAGCTCTACAAAGCATCACCCATTAGAATAGTGATGGACGAGGAGCACCCCCAACCAAAAAACATCAAGTTCAACCTTACCATTTTAAGTAATTTAAAATACAGGCTAACCCTCCAAACTGAAAAAGCAACCTTGTATAATTTTTCAACAAGGAAGGATGAAGGTGAAATTGAGAAATCGATTATTCTGAATGAGGAATATCAATTTGGAGATGTTGTTGAATCAGACTTGTACAAATTTACGGTTTACCTCACCGAGAATTTCAGCGACGAATATTTTGATAAAAATCTTTCATTTTTATTTAACGACTACAAGAGTTTAATCTCAACTTTCAGGAGCACTCAGCTTGAACCCATTAACCGTGAAGCTTCAATCATCGAAATTTCAATTAAAGGAGGAAATAAAGAGAAGCTTGGCGATTATTTAAATGAATTGACCAATCAATATCTTTTGCGCGGTATCGAAAAAAAGAATCAGATTGCAGAAAATACCATCAAGTTCATCGATTCGGAACTTATAGATATTACTGATTCACTGAATTTTGCAGAAACGAAGCTTCAGGATTTCAGGATTAGCAACGAAGTGATGAGTCTTGATTTTAAGGCAACCCAGGTTTTTGATTTGATGCAACAGCTCGAAGAAGAAAAAGCCCAACTGGTTTTAAAGGCAAGGTATTACAAAAACCTTCAGGACTACCTGAGTAAAAACAAAGAAAATATTGATGACATTGTAATTCCTTCATCCATGGGAATTGAGGACCCACTGTTAACACAATTGATAAGCGGGCTGGCAGAGTTATACTCTGACAGGGCAAATACACTCTTTAATACGACAGAGAAAAACCCTGCGGTTGCAGCAATTGATCAGCGCATCAGAACGATGAAAAGAACGATCCTTGAAAACA
>CAYNDN010000338.1:0-3297 GCA_964395075.1 uncultured Lentimicrobiaceae bacterium
AAATGCATGCAGATATGATGGAACAAGCCGCGCAAAAAGATCAGGAGTATCTTTTGATTTATGGGATAACCACAGACCAGGAAGACAACACTTATTTTACTGCAAAATATACTTGCAAATCAGGAGATCAGATGCTCAACCTTTCCAGGCCATTTGTTGAGTTGAACACGGTTTATTTGATGGTGAATAAAAATGGGTTGCCCTCAGCCATGCAAAGTAATTTGGGGTTGTAGAAAATTTGCCTGCCGAAAAATTCAATAAAAAAAATCCTGCTCAAAACGAGCAGGATTTTTTTTATATTTTTCTGATGTCTTGCGCTTTAAGCCATCCTAAACTTCCATTTGGGATTTTAACTTCGTACCAATCGCCCACATGGTCGGTGATTTGTACTTTGGTGCCTTCATGAATAACAAAAAGATCAACACCCGTTTCTGTTGGAGAGCTTTTCACGGTGATGGTTGGTGTAAAAATAATGGCCTGATGGTCCTGGGTGAAAGATTTGTGTTTTTGATTGGCCAGCATCCATGTAGTACCTGAAATCACTATAAATACGATGCCAAACCAAAACGAAGATTTTTTTACCCAATAGATATTGGTGAGCAAGAAAACAAGCAGCATTACAAAAATCAATGCAAAAAACACCAGGCTGATTGTCGCCCATTCATCAACAGAAAAAATGTAAAGTAGATTTTTCCACCATTGTTTGTAAAATATTTCAGGCATATTTTCAATTTTATCAACGATGCGGCTATTTGCAATTTCAAGATTTTTAAGAATGTCTTCATCATTGGGATTTAGTTTTCTGGCTTTTTCATAAAACAAAATAGCTGAAGGCATGTCGTTGATTTTGAAATATGCATTTCCCAGGTTATAATAAACTTCAGCCGATTCCATGCCGTTTTCAAGCACTTTTTCGTAGAGGCTAATGGCTTGCTCAAAGTTATTCTCGCTATAACTCTTGTTTGCTTCGGAAAGTAACAACAGGTTGTCGTTTGCGAAAATGGTAAATGTAGAAAGAACAAAAACCAGTATGATCCAAAATTTTTTCATGGTCAACATCATTATTTTAGTTCCCGTTCTATTTTCGAAATGATTTCAAGTGCTTCATTATAAATTTTTTCCATATTCTCTGATTTGTCACCGGGTGCAAACCGGGCAAATTCTGTATTGTTGAGGGTTTCGATAAACTGGTTGGTAATCTCCTCGTTTACCTTCTTTTTGTTCAACACCTCACGCACGTCGTCCATGGATAATTTAGCTTTTGCAATATTGAGCTTATCGCTCAGGTAGCCCCATAATGCTCTGGATATTTCAACATAAAATTCGTCTTCCTTAGCATCTTTCATAAAAGATTGAGCTTGTTTGAGGCGTTTTCTGGAGATTTTTGTTGCGCTGCGTTTTTTCATTTTGGCAACGTCACTGCGGCGTTTAACCGTTCTTCGCCAAAGGATGATAACTAACATAGATACGAAAAAGGGGAACAGGAGCAAAGCAAAATACAAGTTTGAACGGAAGAAAAATGTGCCGATTTGTCTGAGTTGGTAGGGGGGCATTTTAATATGTCTGATATCCTGGCCTATGTATTGAATTTCCTCTTTTCCCATGCTGGAATAGGTGATTCCTGACGACTGATCGTTGGCACCTTTTTTTACATTGATATTGTATTCGGGTGAACTCAGGTTGACGTAATCTTTTTTGGAGACATCAAAATATGAAAAGCCTACCGGCTTAATGGTAAAGTCGCCGGGGTTTCGTGGAATAACCAGGTACTCGAAAGTGCGGGTTCCCGAAACACCATTTTGGTTTACACGGATATTGTTGGTAACCTCAGGGTCGTAAACTTCAAAATCCGGTGGAAAGCTAATCTGCGGGGCATCAATCAGTTCAATGTTTCCTTTGCCTGATAAAGTAAATTTGAGTGTGATAGCATCATTTGTAACGACTTCGGTTTCACTAATTTCGGATTTAAAAGAAAAGTCGCCGATGGCTCCGCTAAAATTTACAGGCTTGTTTTGTGTAGGCAGGGGCTTTACATCAATTTTCAGGCTGTTCGAAAAAATTTGCTTCTCAACATTTTGATACCGGTTATTAAAAAACGGATCGTTAAAAAAGCTGTCGAAAAACGGATCGGAGCTTCTTCGTTTTCCGCTTGAGCGTATTTGTGCAACACATTCCAGTTCACCGGGTTCAATAATGATTTCGCCGCTTCGTTGCGGGAACAGGGCAAATTTTCGAACCTCGGCAACCACATACTCTTTGCCATTGAGCACCTTTCGCGATTGTGGATATTCTTTGATGTTTTGAAGCAGGTCTTTAGCCCAGAATCCCGGGAATGAAGAAATTTTTGAGGCATCGATATTTGAGATTGGCAGAGTGGTATAAATATTATAGGTGATAATAACCTGCTCGCCCTGGTAAGGGGTTGAATTGCTGATGTGTGCCCTCAGGAAAAGATCATTCTCAGTTCCCGGCTGTGTGGCCGAATTGTTACTCCCACTTCCTGAACTTCCCTGGCTTGCACTTTTCACAACCCGGATGCTGATGCTGTTTGAGGTGTATTTTTTGCTATCAACCGTTATTTCTGCTGCAGGTATCGTAAAAGTACCTTCTTTGGTTGCTTTCAGTATGTAGGTAAAAATATAATCTACCTTGCTGGTTACCTGGCCGTTGATGATTTGTACGCTTTTGTTGGTGGAGGTGTTTGGCCCCGATAAAACCTGGAATCCGGTGATGTTTGGCCCACGAAAACCTGCGCCTTCAGCATTGATGTTGTACCGAAGCTGGAATTTTTCGCCTACCCTGACAGCCGTTTTTGCTGTTGCTGTAAAGTTGATATCGTCAGCCCTGACAATTTGCCAGGCTGAAAGCATCAAAATCAGCGCAAGCATAAACACCGGCCTCAGTTTTTGAAGTGAACATCCAACTATATTTTTAATCTGATTCATCATTTTTTTTAAGTACTGAATTACCAGTCTTTTTCTGATTTAACTCTTTTGGCACTTTTTAATTTTTCGAGTTTGATCTTTTCGAGTGTTTTTTTCTCGTTGTCTTTCAAGGCCTGCAACATTCGCTCGGCATCTTCTTTTGATATTTGTTTTGGCTGGGGTTGTTGCTGCTGTTCGTTTTGATTTTGTTGATCCTGCTGCTGTTGGTCCTTACTCTGTTGATCCTGGTTTTGTTGATCTTGTTTTTGCTGATCTTGCTTTTGTTGATCTTTGTTCTGTTGATCTTGTTTTTGTTGATCCTGGTCTTTATTTTCCTGGTTTTGATCCTGGTTTTGTTGCTGCTGTTGCTCTT
>CAYNDN010000338.1:3307-5989 GCA_964395075.1 uncultured Lentimicrobiaceae bacterium
ATTCCAGATTATATTTACTGTCCTGATCGTCAGGATTATTGCGCAAAGCATTTTTATAGGCTTCAATGGCCTGTTCGTATTGTTGTAATCCCATCAGGGAGTTCCCGAGGTTGTGGTATGCACCTGCTTTAATTTGCGGCGGAAGATTTTCTCCGGATATATTTTCGAATTTTTTTGCCGCTTCTTCAAAACTTTCCTGCTGGTACATTGCACCACCGAGGTTAAAGTTGCCTTTAACCGACTGCTGGTTTTTTTCGAGTGCCTTGCGGTAATCAATTTCAGCTTTTTGGAAATCACCTTTTTCGAAGGCATTATTTCCCTCTCTGATCAGTTTGTTTTCATTTTGCCCCGAAAGGTTTTGGGTAGTGGCCACTATGAAAATGATCAACAGGGAAAACGAAAATATGGTTTTATAGCATTTCATTTTGTAGTTGTTCACGATGTGATGTTTGACTTTTTGTTACCAAAAATATTCACATTTCTAAACCATTTGCCACGGCGCTCCAAAATAAAAAATTCAATCAGGAGCAGTGCCAGCGCAATTCCAATCAGATATTGGAAGCGGTCTTCATAATCAGAAAAAACCTTTGATTCGAACTCCGTTTTTTCGAGTTCGTTGATCTCATCAAAAATTAGTCCAAGTCCGGCCTGGCTGTTGCTTGCCCTCACATATTCGCCATTACCTGCAGTGGCTATTTGCCTGAGCATATCTTCATTGAGTCTGGTGATGACGGTGTTGTTTTTTAAATCTTTTTTAAAGCCCTGTTGATTGCCAAATTTGTCATAAACAGGAATTGGAGCTCCTTCAGGAAGTCCCATGCCAATGGTATAAACCCTGATTCCCTGTTCGTTGGCTTTTTTTGCCGCTACAATGGCTTCGCCTTCGTGGTCCTCACCATCAGTGATGATAATGATGGCTTTTTGGTGATCGTTTACATCAAATGCATCAATCGATAAATCGATGGCTTCCGAAATGGCTGTGCCCTGTGTAGGCACAATGTCGGTATTTATGGTGGATAAAAATAATTTTGCCGCCGCGTAATCGGTAGTGATAGGAAGCTGGGTGTAAGCGTTTCCGGCAAAAACCACAATACCTATCCTGTCGTTTTTTAGTTCATCCACCAGTTTCGAAATGGCTTGCCGGGCGCGTTGCAACCGGTTGGGTTTTATGTCTTCGGCAAGCATACTGTTGGATACATCAATGGCAATTACGATGTCAATTCCTCGTCTTTCAACCGTTTCTAATTTTGAGCCAATTTGTGGATTGGCAAGGCCTGTAACGATGATGGCATAAGCGAGCATTAGCAAAACGAATTTGAAATACTGTTTTCCGCCCGAAACATCAGGAACAAGCCTGGATACGAGGGCTGAGTCACCAAACCGTTTCATGGCACGCTTTTTCCAGTTCAGCATCAACCAAAACAGGATGAAAAAGACCGGGATTAAAAGCAACCCGTAGAAATAAACTGGTTCAGCAAACTTGAAAATCTGCATATTCGTTTTTTAGATTTATGGTGTTGTTCTGAATATTGTGTTCTTCAATAAAATTTCAAGCGCAAGCAAAAGCAGGGCAATGAGCACAAACGGATAAAACTCTTCTGTTTTTTTATGGAATTCGGTAACGTCAATTTTTGATTTTTCGAGTTCGTCAATCTCTTTATAAATTGCTTCCAGCTTGTTATTTGAAGTAGCCCTGAAATATTTTCCATCTGTCATTTCCGCAACATTTTCCAGTAGTTGTTCATCAATCTCTACTTCCATATCCTGGTAGCGAATTCCAAACGGTGTTTGAACAGGGTAGGGGGCAGTTCCCATGCTTCCTACGCCGATAGCATAAATCCTGATACCGTAGAGTTTGGCAATTTCTGCTGCTGATAGCGGATCTACGGCACCCTGGTTGTTAACACCGTCAGTAAGAATAATGATAACTTTACTGATAGCTTTGCTGTCCTGCAGCCTCGAAACGGCAGTTGCCAGTCCGTCGCCAATCGCAGTACCATCTTCAATCATACCACTTTTGATTTCTTCAAACAGGTTTTTCACAACGGTATGATCTGTGGTAAGCGGAACCTGGGTAAAAGTTTCTCCGGCAAATACCACCAGACCAACCCGGTCGTTGGGGCGTCCGTCAATAAAGCTGATGGCTACATCCTTAGCTGCTTCCAGCCTGTTGGGCTTGAGGTCTTCGGCAAGCATACTGCTCGAAATATCCACTGCCATCACAATGTCTATCCCCTCGATGGTTACATCATGGCTGCTCGATGAGGTTTGTGGCCTGGCCAGTGCAGTGATGAGCAAGGCTATGCTTATTATCCTGAGGGCAAAAAGTCCGTGATAGAGTACCTGTTTGAGACTGATACCACTTTGGGCAAAAGGTAATGTAGATGATATCCGGATTTCTGCTTTGCTGTGCCTGTTTTTATACCAATACCATAAGCCCATGAGCGGGATTATCAGCATCAAATAGAAAAACTCCGGATTTGCATATTCTAAATTATTCAACATTTCAATTCCTTTTGCCGGATTAGTTTACATGTGTTACCTCTGTTTTTATTTCACTCATTTCAGATACAGTTTTCGAAGGTGCTGATTTGGGCATGGTATTTTTCACAAAAGTTACCGCCTGTTCCATGCTTTTTTCGTTTTCATCAGGCAATGGTTTGAGCTTGGCAAACTTAGCCA
>CAYNDN010000339.1:0-5979 GCA_964395075.1 uncultured Lentimicrobiaceae bacterium
CCACCGGGAGGTCTTCTTCATAAAATCCGCTCATGTACAACCGGCCGGTTTTGGGTAGTGATTTGCTGTAGTTTTCCATCTGGTCGAGCAGGATATTGCGGTTGATGTTTGCGAGAATCATGTCAAACTTCCGGTTTGGTATGGCCTCCATGCCGCCTTTCAGCGCAAGTGTGTTTGTGATGGTGTTTCTTTCCAGGTTTTCCAGGGTGTTCTCAAAAGCCCATTCATCGTTGTCGATGGCCACCAGGTTATCAGCGCCTTTCATCGCAGCAAGAATGGCCAGTACGCCGGTACCACAGCCCATATCCAAAACTGACAGTCCACTCCATTCGTTTTCCAGAACGTAACTAATCATCATGGAGGTGGTTTCGTGGTGGGCAGTACCAAACGACATCTTGGGTTCGATAATGATTTCATATTCCACACCGGGTTTGGGATCGTGAAATGGTGCACGGATGTAGCACTTATCGTCAATCAAAACGGGGTCGTAATTACTTTCCCATTTTTTGTTCCAGTTCTCGTCTTCAATTTCGGTAATTTCAAAAGTAAAGTCCAGGATGCTCTTGATTTCTCTTAATTGAGAGATTGTTTCGGCCTGGTTGTAGTGCTTGGCAGGCATGAACGCCTTAATCTCATCTTCGGTTTCTTCAAAGCTTTCGAAGGGTAATTCGCCCAATAGCGCAATCAGGATTTCGGTGGATTCGGTGGATATGGTCTCGCTATATTTAAATGCTATTTGTATGTAGTTCATTTTTTTTTCCTGTTTTTACATGTAATCCAAGCAAAAGTAGCAATTCCGGCGGTTAACTGAACAGGGCTGGATAAAGATTTCTTGCTTTCTCCATGAAGGCGTCATCCATTTTATAGCCATAAATCACCCATCACCCCATGTAAGGTCGTGGCGGCCTGTCAGAAAAAAGATATCGCCCATTGGGTGTCAGATATCAGATATCAGATGTATGATATTATTACGCTATGCGCTACGCTTTCTGCTCTAAGCGCTCTGCTCTACGCGCTATGCGCTCTGCTCTACGCTCTGCTCTACGCGCTCTGCGCTACGCCCTTAGCTCCTATACCTGACCCACTTCCACAATTCCTTATAGGTAGGTTTTTTGCCATACATCAGGATGCCTGTGCGGTAAATTTTTCCGGCCAGCCAGGTGGCACCCAAAAACCCCAAAATAAGAAGTCCCATCGAAAGCCAGACTTCCCAAACCGGAACACCAAAGGGCAATCGTGCCAGCATCACCACCGGCGATGTGAGCGGAATAATGGAAAACCAAAAGGCTACCGGGCTGTTGGGGTTGCTGATAATGAAACCAATCATCACCATCGAGAGGATGAGCGGAATGGTAACGGGCAGCATAAATTGCTGGGTATCTGTTTCGTTGTCCACTGCCGAGCCGATTGCGGCCAGCAAAGCACCGTAAAGAAAATATCCGAAAAGGAAATAGAACAGGAACGCCCCGATCATCACACCCCACTCGGTATTGGCAAACCCCTGGAAGATGGTGTTGCTGATTCCTGCATTGCTTTCCTGGTTTTGGGCATATTCGGCCAATTGTTCTTCGGAGAGCATTTTGCCCTGGGTGCCAACAATTTGTTGCGGGTTTTCGGTAAACTGATCCATGCCGATTACACTGCCAACAACTGTTACCAGCAGTAATGTGAGCACAACCCAAAGCATAAATTGTGTGAGGCCAACCATGGCAACGCCCACGATTTTTCCCATCATCAATTGGAAAGGTTTTACCGACGAAACGATCACTTCCACAATCCGGTTGGTTTTTTCTTCGAGCACACCGCGCATAACCTGGGAGCCGAAAATAAAAATGAACATATAAATCAAAAGGGCGGCAATCACACTCAGCCCCATATTAAAAATCGGGCTACTCTCTTTTTCTTCGCCCGTTTCGGTGATTTCAAGTGTGGAAAGGTTGATGTTGGATTTGATGGCCTTGAGAATGTCGGGGTCCACGCCTGAGGCTTCCAGTTTAAGACTTTCCACTTCTCGTTTCATCACACCTTTGATGTGGCTAACGATGTCCATTCCCGGTGAAGTTGTGGTGTAAAGAATTCCCGCAGAGGGTACACTCAACTCCGTTTTCGGAATATATAGCAGGCCATAATCGCCGCTGTTGGCAAGATTTTCTTTGGCAATTTCCAAGTCAAAATCTATAGGAATAAATGTATATTCATCCGTATTTTTAAACTGATCAGCAAATAATCCGGTTTCGTCGAGCAACTGCAGGGTTTTTTCTTCGTCAGAAAGTGTGGCGAAATAAACCGGAAGAATATAAACCGAGGCCATGAGCAAAGGCCCGAGAAAGGTCATGATGAGAAAAGATTTCTTTTTTACGCGGGTTAAGTATTCGCGTTTGATGATGATAAATATCTTGTTCATGATTGGCGGTTTTTTTTGGCTTCTTCAACTTTCGAAATAAATATATCGTTCATCGAGGGAAGTATTTCGGTAAATCCGTGAACCTCTACGTGGCTGATGGCATAGTTAAGCAGGTCGTTGGGCGATGCTGCGCCGGGTGCCTGAATTTTAGCACGATTGAGTAGTACGTCCTTTTTCTCGTTTAGGATTTGATAAGTTGCCGGAAGGTTTTCGCTGAGGCTGCTATTGCCGTTCTTATAAACAATCTCAAAAATATTTTTTTTGAAATCGGATTTGATTTGGCTCATTTCTCCGTCCAAAATTTTCCTGGCGTTGTTGATCAGGGCGATGTGATCACAAAGTTCCTCTACGGAGGCCATGTTGTGTGTCGAAAAAATTACCGTACTCCCCTCATCTTTTAGTTTTATGATCTCAGCTTTAAGCAGGTTCACGTTAATCGGGTCGAAGCCCGAAAAGGGTTCATCAAAAATCAGTAGCTTGGGCTTGTGAAGTACCGTAACGATAAACTGCACTTTTTGCTGCATGCCTTTGGACAGTTCCTCCACTTTTTTATTCCACCAGGCTTCTATCTCAAATTTTATAAACCATTCTTTGAGTCGTTTCAGTGCCTCGCCTTTGCTAAGCCCTTTGAGCTGAGCCAGGTAAAGAGCCTGCTCGCCAACCTTCATTTTTTTATAGAGGCCGCGTTCTTCGGGCAGGTAGCCAATATGGTTTACATCGTTTGTCCGGATGGGTTTTCCATCAAAAAGCAATTCGCCCTGATCCTGTGCTGTAATGCGGTTGATGATGCGGATGAGGGTTGTTTTTCCGGCACCATTGGGACCCAGCAGCCCGAAAATACTGCCAGCCGGCACGTCGATGCTCACATCATCAAGGGCGAGGTGCCCGGAGAATTGTTTGCGAATATTTTTGGCGGTTAGAATGTTCATATTGATTAAAATTTTTTGAAGGGCAAAAATAAAAAGGCTGCCAAGAAATGACAGCCTTTTTTTTATTTATTTGCGTGGTAGTAGCAACGCTTTGGCGAGAAAATCAACTCCTCTTTCTTAAGCACTTTAATGGCTTTGTCAACTTCTTTTTTGTCGATTCCGGCCTTTTCGGCAATTTCGCCGCCTTTCAGCGGTTGCTCCGATTCTTTTAATGTTTTTAAAACAACTTCTTTGATTTCCATATCATTAAATTTTATCCAGTGAATGAACTACCAATCCACTTCTGAGCTTAGGCTCAAACCAGGTGGTTTTTGGTGGCATAATGTTTCCGGTATCGGCAATATCAATGAGCTGTTTCATCGAAACCGGATACAAAGCAAAAGCAGCTTTCATCTCACCTGAATCAACACGCTTCTTCAATTCTTCAAGTCCACGGATGCCACCAACAAAATCAATCCTGTCGGAGGTACGCAAGTCTTTAATATCAATAGGATCAAGAACAAGCTTTGATAAAATGGTTACATCCAAAACACCAATGGGGTCATTATCATCGTAATTACCTTCTTTGGCTGTCAAAGAATACCATTTCCCCCCAAGATACATGCTAAAATTGTGCAAACGATTTGGTTTGTAGATTTCTTCTCCTTTTTCTTCAACCTCAAAATGCTTGGTGAGCATACCGATAAATTCCTCATCCGACATACCATTTAAATCGGTAACCACACGGTTATAGTCAATTATGGTGAGTTGGTTATCAGGGAAATGAACCGCCAGGAAATAGTTGTATTCTTCGTTGCCTGTATGATTGTGGTTATTTTGCTTTTTTTCGTTGCCAACCAGGGCAGCAGCGGCTGTCCGGTGGTGTCCGTCGGCTACATAAGTTGCCGGTATTTCAGCAAAAAGTGTAGTGAGTTTTTCAACTACGGCTTTATCGTTTACTACCCAAAAATGATGGCCAAAACCATCCACAGCGGTAAAATCATAATCCGGCTGATGGTCCTCGACCCATTTAGCAACAATTTCATCAATCTCCGCTTTCGCGGGATAGGTAAAGAACACCGGCTCCATATTTGCGTTTGTTACGCGCACATGCTTCATACGGTCTTCTTCCTTCACCTTGCGGGTAAGCTCATGTTTTTTGATCACATTGTTCAGGTAATCTTCAACTGCTGCACACCCTACGAGGCCATACTGGGTTTTGCCGTTCATGGTTTGGGCATAGATGTAGAGGTATTCACCGTCATCCGGCACCAGCCAGCCGTTTTCGCGAAATGCATTAAAATTGTCGCGGGCTTTGTCGTAAACTTCCTGTGAATAAAGATTCGTACCTTCCGGAAGGTCAATTTCAGGTTTTATGATATGAAGCAGGGAATGTTCGTTTCCTGCCGCTTCTTCCCTGGCTTCAGCCGAATTAAGTACATCGTAAGGTCGTGATGCCACTTTTTCTGCAATATCTTTTGGTGGTCTTAATCCTTTAAAAGCTTTTAGTATTGCCATGTTTATGAAAAATAATTTAGTTAAAAATGCTATTGATTATTTTGGTTTATTTATCGTCGTAGCTATTGGTGCTTCTTTGAAGTGATCCGATGAGTGCTCCAATCATTTTGGTCAGTTCCATCAACTGACCGCGCGATTCGTCCATGGTAGTATCTGTCATGTAATTCAATCCACGGGCAATGGATGTATAAACCACACATTCTCTGATGGAGGATTTGGCCATTTTGAGGTAATAAATAAACTGGGTTTTATTTCGGGATGAGCCTTCAGCAATTTGCAGGGCGATAGCTTGTGCTGCGTTAACAAATTTGGTTGTAAGATTTTGCATTTCATTTTCTGGGAACAGCCCGGTATTAGAATGCACCCACTCCACATAATCGAGAGCTTTGTGATAAACCCTCAGGTCTTCAAACCTGAAAAAGGTCATGTTTTTTTCGTTGTCTTCCATAGTTAAAAAAGATTCAGTCAATAAAATAGTCCATCAAACTACTAAAAATCAGACCTGATAACTGTTCATCATCAGGTCTGATTTTTGGCCGGGCAAAATTAATAAAAATATTAAGTAATCTTCATCTTAAGTTTTACCGGACAAATGGTGAAACTTAAAATGTAACATGTTATTTATTTACCTGGAAAGTGGTGTCGTTATTTTCGAAATAGTTTATAATCTGATTTGCCCCGGCAATACCGGCATTGATGTTTGCTTCAGCGGTTTGAGCTCCCATTTTCTTTGGGGTAAAAAAGTACCTGCCAGGAAACCTTTCTTCGATATCATCTTTGCAATCCGGTGCTATATCTGAGATATATTTAAAATCCTGACGTGTTTCAAATACCTTGAGTAATTCTTCTTCATTGATTACTTCCTTGCGTGCAGTATTCACGAGCACAGCATTCTGAGGCATTTTTGACAGTAATTCAAATCCAATTGAATTTTTTGTTTTATCGTTGGCTGGTATATGCAATGATACATATTGAGATTTTTCGTACAAATCCTCCACGCTGTCAAGCGGAGTTACACCGTCATCAATCATTACCTGCTTATCGATAAATGGATCAAAAGCATATATTTGCATACCAAATCCGGTTGCTAAAGCGGCCACATATTTGCCCACATTTCCGTAGGCGTGAATTCCGATGGATTTCCCCCTG
>CAYNDN010000340.1:0-1166 GCA_964395075.1 uncultured Lentimicrobiaceae bacterium
GGCCAGATTTCGATACGCAATTTTAACCTCAGCAATGAAGCTCAAGATAATTTACGAGCCAATCAACCCACCGGATTTAAGATGTTCCCATCACCGGCTACCACCTACACCAACATTGAAATCCCAAACGGAAATTATACCAATTTAACTTTAACAGATATGAATGGCAGATCTTTGCAAAATGCGGATATAACTTTTTATAATGGAACCACATTTACACTATCACTCAACGATCTCCCGTCCGGCTATTACAGCGTAAAAATTTCAGGAACATCAAATAATATTACCGAAAAATTGATCATTAAATAAATCAGACCATATCGAAAAAAAATACTTTAATTCACATCCAGCAAAATCGATAAAATGAAAAAATCAGCAGACCTCAGATTTAAATATCCTTACGTTATTCTAATAATTATGATGCTGTTCCTGCAACCCGTTTTGTTCGGACAGATTGTGAAAATGGAACTTTTCCCATACATGATTACAAATGAGTCTGGCGATGGAGATGCCACCCTCATGGTTGACGAACAAGGCTTAAGCGGAGACCCGTTAAACGGCGAACCTGGCAGCCCTGAAACTTACTGGTCAACAAGTTATAGTTCAGAATATCCAATGGGTGCCTACATCGATCTTGGCACAGAAACCAATCTTAAGCATATTTACATTTATGACCGTAATGGTGTAGGCGATTTGATTGTTGAATATGGTGAACCGGGCAACTGGAATTACTTATTAACCGAACCACTCAACAAATACAAACGCTGGAAAAGACATGATGTAACCGTTTCAACACGGTATGTTCGTTTTGTTAAAACCCATGCCAGCCCCAAGTTTTGTGAGGTACTGATTTATGCCGAAAACCCTTCGGTACTTCCTCCATCAATACTGGATCTCTCAGCGTCGAACCCGGACAAAACATCCATCAGTCTTACCTGGACAGATGTGGCGCCCAACGATGCTACAGGTGAATTTACCGGATATGATCTGCGATATAATACGGTTGAAATAACAGATGAAAATTTCGATACTTCTGATGAATTTCAAGTTGAAGAAACCCCTGTGCCGGGAAACTCCAAAACAATCAAAGTAAATAACCTGGCCCCAAATACCCAATACTATTTTGCCTTGAAAATAATTGGAGAAACCGATGCTACCGCACTATC
>CAYNDN010000340.1:1176-5930 GCA_964395075.1 uncultured Lentimicrobiaceae bacterium
ATTACTACCGAAAAGACCAAAATTTTTGCGAATGAATTAGAAACCAAACTTTCCCTCAACCCGTCAATGGTGATAAACGAATCGGGAATGGGTGATGCAGGCAGGATGGTAAATGAACAGGAAATTGCCGGTGATCCCCTGGCAAACAATGGCGGAACCCCAACTGAAGAATGGAAGCCCAGTAATTACCTCGAGGATTATCCGTTTTCTGCCTTTATCGATTTGGGTTTTGAAGCGAGGTTGTCAAGGGTATTTTTTATGGATATTAACTCGATAGGAGATGTGGTTGTGGAATATGGCAACCCGGGCAACTGGACCTATCTGCTCACCGAGCCCTGCACCATGTATATGCAATGGAAACAACATGATGTTGATGTGGCAACAAGGTATTTAAGGATAACACTAACACATCGTGAAGCCAAATTCTCAGAAATTGTGCTTTATCAAAAGATGGCTGAATTAACCGAAGATAAGCTGGCACTTAACACGGATATGATCTCGAACCCATCAGGTTATGGCGAAGCCTGGAAATTGATTGATGAACAGGAAATCGCCGGCGATCCGGCAAACGGCCCGGGCGGGAATCCACTAACATTTTGGGAAACAGGATTCCAAAGCTCGATTCCATACCCCTTGTTTTCTATACTCGACCTCGGTGAAATTACCGAAGTTACTAAATTGTTCATCAGGGATTCATATAACGTGGGCGACTTCTCCATCTGGACAGGCTATGATGGAAACTGGGAACTTGCAGCTACCGACAACCTTGGGGGCTACCTTTGCTGGAACCAGCACGATATTAATGCCTACACACGTTTTATTAGATTCGAAAAAGCAGGACCCAAATCCAATGTTGCTGAAGTGGTAGTTTATGGTATCGACCATTCTCCCGGGCAATTGGATAATATCCCTCCGGCAACAATTACTAACCTGATTGCCGAAACCGGCTCAAACCCGACAAATGAGATAACGTTAACCTGGACAGCCCCCGGCGATGATGAATATGATGGAACTTGCACTGCTTATGATATCAGGTTTAGCTCAATGGAAATAACTCCCGAAAATTTCGATGATGCTACCCTATGGCCGCTGCCACCAACTCCGGCAATATCAGGAACTACCGAAAGTGTTGTGATCCAGGGACTCAATCCGGGAACAACCTACTATTTCAGCATTATTGCATTGGATGATAACTTAAATAAATCTGAGATTTCGACCAACGCGATAAGCACAACGGATTATGAAGTTGGAGGACCTCCCGCAAAAATAGTGCTGACACCGGATATGATCCTCAATGAATTCGCCCAGGGTGATGAAACTTTGCTGGTAGATGAACAACAGGAAGCCGGCGATCCGGCAGGAGGAAACGGCGGATTCCCGGTAACAGTGTGGGAGCCCGGATCAGCAGACTGGATTTATCCCTGCTATGCAATGATCGACCTCAAAGGCAATTGCAATATCACCGGAATTTATGTTTTTGATGCCGATGGAGAAGATGCCCTCGACGTTTATCTTGGCGAACCATTCAACTGGACTTATGCCTTTACGGACAGCCTGAAAAATACAGGAACCTGGAACGCTCATCAACTAAATCAGGAATCAAGATATATCAGGCTAAAGATCAATTCGGAAAACACCAACCTGGCTGAGATCGTGATTTATGCATCAAGGTTAGTAGAAATAGAAGTAACGCCGGAACCGACAATTCATGAAGCAACAACCATGGATCAACTCATTGGCATGAATGCATTTATTGACGACCCGCTCGGGAGAATGGCAGCGGGTGGTTTTGTTCGTGAATATCACTCATGGATGTGGTGCGAAGGCAACAACGACCAATCATATCCGGGCTATCCCTACAATGAGAACAAATTCAATGTGATGGGCTGGAATTTCGATTATTATTACGATAACCTTAATCAGGCCGGAATAACAGTTTGCCCCGCCATACAGAAAAACGTGCTGTGGCTTACCGATTTCAATTACAGTAAATTAGAGAACAAACCCACATCGCCCGGCGAATCTTCCACCGATCCGTTTGCTTATGCCGAACATGCAGACCACCTTTTCCAGTATGCCGCAAGATATGGCAACACTGTGGTGGATGATAATTTACTGAAACTTGCTGATGGCCAAGATCGCCTGAGTGGCACCAACATGCTTAAGTACTATGAAAACTGGAACGAGCAGGATAAATGGTGGAAAGGCAAGGATGCATTTTTTACGCCTTATGAATATGCCGCTATGTCGAGTGCTGATATGGATGGCCACCTTGGCGCGATGAATAATACACTCGGACTTAAGCATGCTGACCCGGATGCAAAGCTGGTAATGTCAGGATTAGCAAAACCCGACCTGAATTATGTGAAGGCCATGAAACTTTGGGGCGACTATCACCGTGGTGGCGATTTCCCTGCTGACGTTATTAATGTGCATCATTACTGCAATGACGGAGATGACCAATATTCTGGCAGCGTTGGGTTAAGCCCTGAAGAAGACGATCTCAAAGGCCTGATGCAGGAATTTGTTGATTACCGCAACCGCTACCTTCCGGGTAAAGAGGTATGGATCACTGAATTCGGCTATGATACACATCCGCAATCCGTGCAACGTGCACCAGCAATTGGCAATACATCACAGGAAGAAGTGCAGGCGCAGTGGCTGGTCAGATCGTACCTGGCACTCTCTGCCGCGGGAATTGACAGGGCTGCCATGTACATGCTTCGTGATGTGGACCCAAACAGCTCAACAAAATTCAACACTTCAGGACTCTGTCAAAGCAAATCCAATAACTGGGAAGCCAAACCATCATGGTATTATGTTTACACACTCAAAAACCGGTTGGCCGGCATGAAATTCAGCAATGAAATCGAATCCGGAAACCCGAATGTATGGATATACAAATTTGAACATGTGGAAGATGCTGTGGATGCATTAGCCGTTTGGTGCCCTACCAGCAATGAAACCGTTGTAAATGATTTTGAATTAACATTGCCACAGGAAGCAACCCAGGCCAGACTTGTGGAACTCGTGGAAGGAAACATTTTCGGAAGTGAAACAGTGCTTGAAATTACCGATGGAAAAGTGACTGTTGAGGTTAGTGAAAGGCCTTTAATTGTTTTAGCTGCTCCGTCCGGTTACCAATTCCCAACACATCAAAACATCGTTAAATTTGAACTTAATGCCGGCATGGTGACCAATGAATCAGGAGAAGGCGATCCATTATTGCTGGTTGATGAACAGCAGCTTTCCGGCGACCCATATCTCGGAAATGCAGGTGAGCCGGTTACAAATTGGACCACAAGTTATGGAGCTGCCTATCCGGTTCATGCATACATCGACTTAGGTGAGCTAAAACACATCAAAAACATTTACATCCGTGATATGAATGGAACGGGTAATGTAACTTTCTCATTAGGTGAGCCCGGAAACTGGACAGAAGCAGCACAGGAAAACTGTGGCAGATACAAAACCTGGAGTTATCACGTTCTGAATACAGAAACCAGGTATCTCAGGATTACAAAATTTAGTGCTTCCGCAAATATTTCTGAACTAATTATATACGTAAAAGAATAAAGATTTGCTTTTCTCACCCCCGTCCTGGGGGAATCTTTTTTGCTGGGACCCTCCGTCGCGCCCGCGGCGGGGGTTTTTTTATGCCCGGCAATCAGTAACTCAGCAGATGAGGATAGCTCTACTCTTGCTCTAAATCTACTCCAAAAAAGGCAAGCAAAGCCAGGCCAACATAAGCCTAAAAGAATAATTCCCCTTATTGCAGATAACCCCAATTTTATATACTCACACAATCAATCCGCAACATCTTGAGTAAAAAAAATGTTGTACATATTGAATTTCTTTGATTTAGAAAGTAATCATTGATGTTTGTGAACAGGACAAGTTAAATACATTTTGCAATTTCCTTTTTTAGATGGTCAGGGCCATTTGAAAAATGCTTAAAGGTTACTATTATTTAGTGCTTGTCCATAATGTCCGCGCAATTAGAAATTTGCCAACGCAACCCGTCAATCCCCTGAAGGGGAAGTCCCTCGCTGACAGTGCGTTGGGTTGTTCTCCCCTTTAGGGGAGTTAGAGGGGTGAGCGCTGATGGGAGACTTTAGAGACGAACACTATTTAGTCCACCTGAATTATACACCATTGGCAACCAAGCAGATAGTTGTTACAATGACCCAGCCGGATTTTACAGAATCAACGAAGAAGCCCGGCAAAAAAGGATCAGTGCAGCCGAAGTCATAAAACGCAGATTAAATGTAAATAGCATGGAAAAAAGAAACAAATTCTTGAAAATACATCACCCCCGGCATCAAAGCCAAAAGCAACAGCACCACAGGCCAGTAGCCAGCCGATGACGCCACCGGCAAATGCTGATGATGCTTAACTCTGGGCCGAGGTAAAGCGAGTTAAAGAAAGCTGGGAGAAAAACCAAATCGGAAGCCATGAATACAAACAAAGATTTTGATGAAGATTCTGTTTTCTACGAAATATGCCTGGGCATTTTCCTAAAACCGTCCCCCAAATAAAAAACCCATTGATAAAAAATTATTAATCAATGGGTTATAAAATTTAAGTGGTGCGGATGAAGGGACTCGAACCCCCACGCCTTGCGGCACCAGATCCTAAGTCTAGCGCGTCTACCAATTTCGCCACATCCGCAAATGCGGGCGCAAAGGTAATATTTTTAGGAACTACTGCAAATTTTGTGGAAGATATTACAGAAAAACACACATAAAGCTGGC
>CAYNDN010000341.1:0-5911 GCA_964395075.1 uncultured Lentimicrobiaceae bacterium
CGAATTGATGGGTAAAATCGATACAGGGGAAGTGTCAGGTGATTTGCTTTTTGATTTTGTAAAAGACTACGATCATACCTGGAAAAATGCTAACGCTAAGGTGGCGGAAATGGCGGTTAATCAGATTGATTTTAACAACAAGACGGTATTGTTGCACAGTAATAGCAGTGTGATAACCAGCCTGTTTTATAAAATTGCCAAAATGAATATGCATTGCAGGGTCATTCAAACCGAATCGAGGCCGGAAAACGAAGGCAGATATCAGGCTGAGAAATTAGCTGCCCTGGGTCATGAAGTCCGTTTTGTGGTGGACGCAGCAGCTGCCTTTATGATGGATAAAGTTGATATGATGCTAACAGGTGCTGACCAAATCCACCCCAACTACTATGTAAACAAAATTGGCACGTATGCCATTGCGCTTGCATGTCGCGAGAAAAACATCCCGCTTTATGTGTTGGCCGATAGCCGCAAAATATCAAAAAACAGAACCAGCCCTGATGCACTGCACAACATCAAAAAACCCGGTAACGATTTATGGAACAATCATCCGGAAAATATTGAACCCGTCAATTATTATTTTGAGGCCGTCCCTACCACTCTTGTTAAAGCTATCATCACCGAAAAGGAGTTCATTAGTCCGAACTCCCTCTAGAAAAATATACCCAAAATAATTATCCTTTGCATAAAATATCCTCCAACACTTTTCGATTTGCTTTTGTGCCCATCATGTTTATTTTTGCGGGCTGAATAATAACATTTTTAATAATCTACAAATGAGAAAAAAAATCGCAGCAGGTAACTGGAAAATGAACACCACCCTTGAAGAGGGGAAAAAGCTAATTGAAAATATTTTATCGAACATTGAGGCAAAACCGCCCTCTCAAAAAGCCGGAGAACTTGCAGTAATTTTTGGTACGCCGTTTATCACCCTGCCTGTTGCTGCAGACATGATAAAAGCATATCCCCTGGTTCATGTTGCAGCTCAAAACTGTGCCGATAAAGAAAAAGGAGCCTATACCGGTGAAACAAGTGTGGATATGATAAAATCTACAGGTGCTGAATATGTAATTATTGGCCACTCCGAACGCAGACAGTACTACAATGAAACCGACAATATCCTGGCTGAGAAAGTGAGCCTTGCCCTGAGTCGCAACCTCATCCCGATTTTTTGCTGTGGCGAACAGCTCGAAATCAGAGAAGCGGGTAATCATGTTTCTTTAGTTAAAAACCAGATCGAAAAAGGCCTTTTCCATCTCAACTCAGATGAACTGAAGAAAGTTGTGATTGCATACGAACCTGTCTGGGCCATCGGAACCGGAGTAACTGCATCGCCTGCTCAGGCGCAGGAAATGCATGCCGAAATAAGACAAGTACTTTCGGAAAAATATGGTGCTGAGACAGCTGATTCCATTTCCATTTTATATGGCGGATCGGTGAATGCAAAAAATGCCAAAGAACTCTTTTCACAAAAGGATGTTGATGGCGGCCTCGTGGGTGGCGCATCATTAAAAGCTGATGATTTCAGCACAATAATCCGGTCGTTCTAATAACCGATGTCATCCCTTAAATGCCGGTTTGAATTTAGGGATGTCATTGGTAGTTTTTTTTGAAGAATATCTTTCAAAGCGTATCAAAATTAATGTCAATTCAACTTCCGGTTAAGGTATTGATTTTCGACTGGGGAGATACCATCATGCGTGATTTCAATCTCCCCGGAGCCATGTCAGGGTGGAATAAAGTTGCCTACGTACCAGGTGCTGAGCAAGCACTTCAGGAGTTGTCAAAAAAATACGTCCTGACCATTGCCACAAGTGCCGATCATTCAGGAACTGAAGAAATGATTGCAGCCCTAAAAAGAGTTGGTGCCGACAGGTATTTTGATCATTTCTTTGCATCCAAAGATTTGGGATATAAAAAGCCTGACCCGAAATTTTTTACTGCCATCACCAATAAATTAGGAACCAATCCACAAAATTGCATCATGATTGGCAACCTTTACGAAAAAGATATTATTGGGGCAAAAGCAGCCGGACTTCAAACCATTTTATTTGACGAGCATAAGCAGAGTCGGAAATTTCCTGATGCTGATGAAGTTGTTCATCATCTTAATGAACTGATAAAATTGATCACCTGATTTTATGTTGAAAACCTTGTTTACCAGTTTTTTAGTTTTATGCAGCCTGTTACCCTCCGCACAGGTTGATTTTCCCAAAAATGATTTTATTGCCCCGGTTGATTTCAAACTGGCACTTTCAGGAACTTTTGGAGAATTGCGGCCCAATCATTTTCATTCAGGTATCGATATCAAAACCTTTGGGGCTATCAACAAGCCACTCTATGCGATTGCGGATGGGTTTGTTTCAAGGGTAGCTGTTTCGCCCGGCGGATTCGGGAAGGCCGTTTATATTGAGCACCCCAATGGTTACACTTCCGTTTATGCCCACTGCAATAAATTTGCGGACGAGATTGCCGCATGGGTAAAAAAGGAACAATATCGCCTGGAATCATTCCAGGTAAACCTTTATCCCGAACACGGACAGTTTAAAGTAAAAAAAGGCGAAATCATCGCCTATTCCGGAAACTCCGGTGGTTCCATGGGACCACACCTGCATTTTGAGATTAGGAAAACCAATGGACAAATCCCGGTAAACCCGCTCCATTTTGGATTTGCCGTAAAAGATTTTATCCGGCCAAACATCACGCGGTTAAGCATTTTTCCGACAACACCCTACAGCGTAGTAAACGGAAAAAATAAAGTATTCGAACCAGAGCTTGCAGGCTGGGGACCGAATTACAGGATTAAAGATAACGATTCCATCCAACTTTCCGGTGAGTTCTATTTTGGGATCAATACCTACGACAGGCTCAACGACTCGAGAAATCACAACGGGGTTTATGAAGTATCTTTGTTTATTGATTCCAACCTGGTTTATAGCCACAAGATGGACGAGTTTTCTTTTTCTGAATCACGATACGTTAACAGCCTCATCGATTATAGTACCTACATCAACAAAAAACGCAGGTACCAAAAAACCTACATTGAACCCAACAACAACCTGTCGTTGTACACTACAGTTGAAGATGATGGTGTTTTCCTTTTCATTGATAAAAAGTATCACGAGATTAAATACGTGGTAAAAGATTTCAATGGTAATGAATCTGTTTTGTCATTTACGGCCAAATCTTCTCCACCGGAATTTAATGAAGTTTTTTCGGCTTCTGCGAAAAATAGTGAGAGCGATTTTTTTTCATGGGATCAGAACAACTACTACAGCACAAACGATTTCAGCATTTCCATCCCTGCCGGTGCGATTTACGACACACTTGCCTTCTGCTACGATGAAATATCAATACCTGGCAGATATTTTTCATCCCTGCATTCGGTGCACCGAAAAAGCAAGGCCATCCATAAATCATGTAAAATCAGTATCCGTCCAAATGGAATCCCACCTGATCTTAAGGATAAAGCTGTAATCGTGAATATTGAGGATGATGAATCTTCTTTTACCGGTGGAGATTGGGAGGACGAATTTTTAACGGCTTCGATCCGAACATTTGGAAATTATACTATCGACATCGATACAATATCGCCAAAAATTACTCCATTAAATATCAAAGACGGAAAAGAAGTGACTTCTCAGTCAAAAATAAAAATAAGTATTGATGACGATCTTTCAGGAATTGATACAATTAAGGCTACCCTCAACGGGGAATGGCTTTTGATGGAATGGGATCCGAAAAGCAACTTACTGGTTTATAACTTTGATGGGCGGCTCAGAACCGGGCAGAATGAATTCAGGCTGGAAGTTACCGACATGGTTAAGAACAAATCCACTTTTACTGCAACATTCACAAAGTGACAAACCAGATAAGGAAAACCCATTTGCATAATTTTATATCGCTAAAAAAAGGCAAACAAATAATTTGAAATAAGATGGCAAAATACGGAAAATGGATTGGTGGTGGACTTGGCTGGGCGCTTGGTGGCCCCATAGGCGGATTAGTTGGTTTTATGTTCGGATCGATGTTTGACGGGCTTCAGTCGGGTGAATACGCCTGGAGGCCTCCCATTGGCGACAGAGCCGGGCAGGGACAACGCTACGATGATTATGACTACGATTATGATTCATCCCACGGCGGTGGTTACGGCAGCCGCACCTACCAGGAACCGCATACCCAAACACAAACCGGTGACTTCACCGTTAGCCTGATGATATTGGCTGCTGCGGTGATGAAGGCAGACGGGCGGGTTTTAAAATCGGAACTTGAATATATAAAGCAGTTTCTTCGCGGGCAGTTCAATGAGCAGGTTACCCAGCAAAGTTTACTGGTGTTGCGCGAAGTTTTGAAAAAAGAATTCAGCCTGAATGAGGTAACAAAGCAAATCGGTTACCACATGGATCAGGCTTCCAAGTTGCAGTTGCTGCATTTTCTGTTTGGCATTTCCATGGCCGACGGACAAATACACAGCAAGGAGGTTGATATAATCGAAACCATCTCCCGCTTTATGGGCATCCGCATGGCCGAGTATAACTCCATCAAAGCCATGTTTATCAAGGACAACTACCACAATTATAAAATCCTTGAAATCACCCCTGACGCTTCCGATGACGAAATTAAGAAGGCTTACCGCAAAATGGCCATAAAATACCACCCCGACAAAGTGAGCCACCTCGGCCCGGATATCCAGGAATCAGCCAAAAAGAAATTCCAGAACCTGAATGCAGCCTACGATGCTATCAAAAAAGAAAGAGGCATAAAGTAGGTGGGTGGTTATTGGGTTATTGAGTTAAATATAGAAACGCTTACCTTTCATCTCTTGCATCTCACCGCTCAAAACCCTCCCCCACCTTAACACAATTTAACTATTTTTGCACAGTTATGCTTAATGTAATAAACTCATACTTAATTCAAACTTAATTCAAATCACATGAAAAAAGTTCTTACTCAATCACTTACACTACTACTTTTAACAGTGATGGCCTTTAATAACAGCTTTGCACAGCAAACCATAAAAAAGGACAAACCCATCACACTCAAGCACTGGATGTCTCCTGAAGAAGCCAAACTCAAGCACCTTATCGGCAAGGATGCCAGGGTAACTGATCCACCTGATGGCCCGGTAATTAACCTTGCCGAATTCGACAAAATGCAATCGGTGCTTATCCGCTACTCATTTGGATTACCCTATAACCTGATCGCCGAAATGTCGCAGCAATGCCGCGTAACCACAGTTGTGGCCAACACAAGCGAACAAAATTATGTAACCAACCAATACAACAATCAGGGTGTGAACCTCGATAACTGTGACTTTATTCTTGCACCTTCAAATTCATACTGGACGCGGGATTACGGCCCATGGTTTATCATTGATGGTAATGATGAGCTGGGCATTGTGGATTTTACTTACAACCGCCCCCGCCCTTACGATAATGCCATCCCATCAAAGGTTGCCGCTGATTATGGTTTTAACCTGTTTGAGATGGACATCGAAACTGCCGGTGGAAATTACATGACTGACGGCATGGGAAATTCAGCTTCCTCGGATTTGATCTGGGATGAAAACCCGGATTACACACCTGCTGAAATTGATGAGATTTTTGAAGATTATCTCGGCATCGAAACCTATCATGTGGTTGACGATCCCAACAATACCTACATTGATCACATCGACTGTTGGGGAAAATACCTGGATAACGATAAAATCCTGATCCGTTCCGTACCGGAATCACATGCGCAATACGATGAAATTGAAGCCACAGCAGCATATTTTGCAAGCCAGACTTCCGGCTATGGTACGCCACTTCAAGTGTATCGCGTTTACACACCAAACAACGAACCTTACACCAACTCGCTCATTCTGAACAAGCGGGTTTTTGTCCCGATAACAAATTCGCAATGGAACGATGAG
>CAYNDN010000342.1:0-5880 GCA_964395075.1 uncultured Lentimicrobiaceae bacterium
TCGGGACGCACCATAAAGGATCCCGAATTAGCGTTTCTAAGCTTTCATGGCATGTGGTTTTATACACCCCGACAAAATCAAAAATCAAGTTTTTCCATTTGAAACCTCAAATGAAAGCCAGGAAACGCTTGGTCGGGACGCACCATAAAGGATCCCGAATTAGCGTTTCTAAGCTTTCATGGCATGTCGTTTTTTACACCCCGACAAATTCAAAAATCAAGTTTTTCCTTTTGAAACCACAAATGAAAGCCAGGAAACGCTTGGTCGGGACGCACCATAAAGGAATTTTAATATCAAAAGTATCACACATCTTGCCCAACATCCTCATTAGCCTTTGCTATTGTTCAGCTTCTTTTGTCAAAAAATAAAAAATCATTACGCTGTCAGCTATTCGAATGATAAATTTATTTTTTGGAATTATTCAGATTAAGATGTAAAGATCAATAGTAGCGGGATCAAAATATCAAAATTTTTGACGACTTTTGCTGGCTGTATAAATTCAACATAGCATATATATGAGGATGAAGATACGCAATTATTTAAGGATGAACCTGCTGTTAAAACTGCTGGTGTTTCTGATGTTTGCCGTATATCTTGTTCAAATAGCCTGGAATATTGGTCAGGAACCTGTGAAAGTATGGGATGAGTCAGTAACGGCTCAGAATGCAATTGAAATGATGCAGACCGAGGATTACATCGTAATTCGTAAAGATGGCAAGCCGGATTACTTTAACACACGACCACCCTTGGCAATATGGACGAAAGTAATTTCATACCAGATTTTTGGAATTTCGGCATTTTCTACCCGGTTTCCGAGTCTTGCTGCGTCACTTTTGCTTGCGATATTTCTTTGTTTGTTTCTGTTTTGGCAGTATCGTGATCCTTATTATATAATTTTTACCCTGATGATTATGGCCACTACCAGGGGATTTATTTCACATCATGTGGCCCGGACCGGTGACCCGGATGCTTTGTTGGTGCTTTTTACCGGGATATATTATGTTGTGTTTTTCCTGCTTATTGAGCATTATCCCAAAAACCGAAATAAATACCTGCTGATAATTGGGTTGGCAATTACACTGGCCTATTATACCAAGAGCCTGGCCGGCTTGTCTCCTTTGGCCGGAATAGGCCTTTATTTTCTTTTAAGGAAAAATGGGCGCAAAATATTGTTGGACTTCCGCTTCTACATCACTGCTTTTCTGGTTCTACTCTCTATCTCAGCTTATTATTTTTTGCGCGATTTTTATGATCCGGAATATATTGACGCCTTTTTTAAAGTAGAACTGGGAATTATTAACGACCCCCTGTATGTTAAGCATCCCGAAAAGCTTTTTTACTTTAATTACCTCCGCCAAACAGGTTTTTTTCCTTATTTTGTATTGTTACCAGTCAGTATTATCCCCATCATTTTTTCAAGGAATGCTTTAATAAAAAGGATATTGATTTATTCCTGGATAGTATCCGGGTTTTTTTTAATAGGGAACTCTTTGGTAGTTTTAAAGAATGAGTGGTATATTTCACCCATATATGTTAGCTTTTGGATAATTGCTGGTGTAAGTATTACCGAAATGATTAACCTGTTTACTTCCCCAATACAGCAAAGTGCAATCAGAAATACCATAAAGCTTCTATTTAGTCTCATTTTTGGATTCCTGATCAGTAGCCAGTATTTTTATATTTTCAGGATAAATACAACAAACCCCAATAATTATGAGTACCTTCACGAAAGAGCAGGAAACTTTTTGAACAGTGTTAAGCAGGATCATGCTGATTTAAGGAATATAAAAATTGTAACCACTCAGTTTCCAAGGCAGATTGATTTTTACATTCAGAAATACAAGTACCTCGACAATTCAAAAATTGAAAGATCAACCAGGCTTCAGTACCTTAATGCAGGCGATACAGTGATTTTATGTGAAGATGATATTGAGAGAAAGTTCTATTCTGCCTTCAAATTCGAAGTTTTGGATAGTGCAAAATACTGTAAACTATACAGGGTATTATCCGTGAAACCGGATTCCATTACCCAATTGAAAATGCCATTTCCTGAAGAGTAATACTCCCCAAAATAATGATATAAGTTAAATGTGCCACCTTTGAGGCGGTAAAGCTCAGCTTTATTAGCTTATTGCATGTTGAAGTTCACAAAGAAAATGGGGCTCAATATTGAAGTAAAGAAAGCAATTAACCTGAAAAACACCTCCCCCAACATAGTTTCGGTGCTTTTAATCGTGGCCAATTAACGCATATCAACAACAGGCATTTAAGCAAACAAAAAATCCGGCTTTAGCGGATTTTATTTTACTGATGCACCTATTCATAATGATTTCCAACATTTTCATTCAACCATTGTTATTGTTTATCTACATTTGTCAAAAAAAAATTAAAAAATGACTATCAGTAACCAGCAGGAAGCCGATAAGGTTTTTGATGTTTTCAGAAACATGAACATCATGGTAATTGGTGATGTGATGATTGATTCGTACCTCTTTGGCCACGTTAACCGCATTTCTCCCGAAGCCCCCGTGCCAATCGTAGCAGTGAATAAACGAACCAACAGACTTGGCGGAGCGGCCAACGTTGCCATCAATATCAGTGCTATGGGTGCCAGGCCGGTTTTATGTTCAGTGATCGGACAGGATGAAAAAGCCCTGACTTTTGAAAATTTGCTTAAAGACAACGACCTGTTCAGCGGCGGAATACTGCACAGTAAAAAAAGAATAACTACCACAAAATTCAGGGTAATCGGCAACAACACCCAGATGCTTCGTGTGGATGAAGAAAATACTTCTGGCCTTGATGAAGATGACCTGACCACTTTCAGACACCTGATCGAAACAAACCTCGGGGAGCAAAACATCGATGCCATAATATTTCAGGATTATGACAAAGGTGTTATTTCTCCCCAACTCATTGATCATGTTGTGAAACTTGCTTCAGAACGAAACATCCCGGTAACCGTGGATCCTAAAAAGAAAAACTTCAGCCACTACCGGAATCTGACCATGTTTAAACCCAACCTTAAAGAGCTACAGGAAGGCCTTGGGGTCGATTTCGATAAAACTGATAAAACGAAATTATCGGAAGCAGTTCGGCAAATTCATAAAATTCATAACATTGATCTGGTGCTCGTTACCCTTTCGGAGCAGGGTGTATTGATCAGCCGCAGGCTGGATAAAAATCATTTTAACGAAAATTACATTCCGGCACATCTGCGCTCCATTGCTGATGTTTCGGGTGCCGGAGATACTGTGATCAGTGTTGCAACTCTTTGCCTCGCAGCAGGTTTACCAGATGCAGAAGTTGCCGCACTTAGTAATCTGGCAGGCGGGCAGGTTTGCGAATTTGTTGGTGTAGTTCCTGTTGACCGCAATAAACTGCTATCAGAAACTTCAAAGTTGACCTTTTAATTTTAACTATTTTACTTTGAAATCAACAACAAATTCAGATTCAACAAACGGCCCTGACATGAAAGAAAAACCCACCATTGCCCAAAAGGAGCAGGTGCGTGATATGTTTAATGCCATTGCCCCGAAATACGATCTGCTCAATCACCTGTTATCTGCCGGAATTGATATTACCTGGAGAAACAAAGTGATCCGCATCATCAAAAAACTAAAACATGATCAAATTCTGGATGTTGCAACCGGCACCGGAGATTTGGCCATTACTGCCGCAAAACTTAACCCTAACAGCATTGAAGCCGTTGATATTTCAGGAGAAATGCTTAAATTCCAGGCTGTAAAGCTGAAAAGGAAAAAACTGGAAAACCTCATAAAACTCAAGCAGGCTGATGGCGAAAACCTGCCTTTTCCGGATGATACGTTCGATATTGCCATGGTGGCATTTGGCGTGAGGAATTTTGAAAACCTGCAAAAGGGATTGAAAGAAATGCAACGGGTTTTGAAAAAGAACGGACACATTATAATCCTCGAATTTTCGAACCCGACCCGATTTCCGGTAAAGCAGCTTTATGCGTTTTATTTCAGGCGCATCCTACCCATGGTTGGAAAATGGGTTTCCAAAAGCAATCATGCTTACACCTATCTGCCTGATTCGGTTGGCTATTTTCCTTCTGGTGAAGACTTCACAAAATATCTTGTTGAAGCGGGTTTTTCATCAACAAATGCCCGACCCCTAACATTCGGAATTGCTTCTATTTACTCCGGCAAAAAATAAATATATAGTGCCCTCGTTATGTCTCTGAATTCATAAAACAGGCATCATTTGAAGAAACTAAAGGTTCCGGGGGCAGTTTTCCTTTTTTCCATCATATTTTCTGTAACAGGTTTTTCTCAAATCAATAAAGTTCCCAATCTCAAACTTTATGATTTTGAAACGTTGCATTTTGGGTTTACACTGGTAGCCAACGAAATGGATTTCATTGTTAAAACCAGGGAAGACCTGTACCTTACCTACTGGGACAGCATACCCAACGATGGTGACCTGCGTGGCGCATACGGCGCACGCATTTATGGTATCAGGGCAAATCCCTCAATTGGATTTTCGGTTGGAATTGTCGGCGATCTCAGGTTAGGAGAATATTTCAATCTGCGGTTTATCCCTACCTTATCATTTGGGCGGCGTGAACTGGAATACGACATGAAACTTTATGATGACGACAACCAGGTAATTCTTAACGATTCCATTTTTACAATTACCAAAGGTATTAACTCCACTTTTCTGGAGTTTCCGCTATTCCTGAAATATAAATCAAAACGCGACCACAACATGCGTGCTTATGTTATTGGCGGAATGAAAATAAACCTTGACCTTGCCTCCCAGGCCAATAAAGAAGAAAAGTTCAACTATGACCCCAAACTATTCCGTACCGACACCTATGGCATGCTGGGTGCCGGACTGGATATTTACATGAACTGGTTTAAGTTCGGCGTTGAACTTTCGATGTCTTATGGATTTAGAGACATGCTGCTTCGTGAAGAAAATTTATACACCGACAGTATCGAATCACTCCGGTCAAAAGTTTTTATGCTTACTTTTACCTTCGAATAACCTCCATTGGATTCAAAGCTGTAGTTATGAAGCAAAAAAGTGATAACAAGGAACTTTTTGGTTCTATCACCAATAAAGCCATTCTTAAACAAAAGGTTTACACCAACACTTACGAAACATTCGGCAACTTCAAAAGCGTAATCAGGAAACTGGTGAAGGCCTACCAGGATGCCCATGAGCATAGTACCCCACATGTTCCTTTTGAATACCGCAACAGGGGCGAATTTGAAGTTGAATTAAAATTTGCCGGCGACATCCTCATCTTCATAATGCACACCAATGTTTTCGACTTTCCCCGCAATCATGAGGTAAAAAAAATCCCATACACCCAGCAAGACCCGGAGCGTTCGTATTGTGGCGTTATCAACATCTACAACTTTCTGGGAGACTCATTTAAATACAAACGTATCAATGATCTTGGATATCTGATTGGCAGGGTTTTTATTAACAAAGACTGCCATTACTTCATCGAAGGTAAACGCGAAATCGGCCTTTTGTATAAAAGTTTTGATATTGCAAAAATGGATGACAATGCTGCCAAAGCTATCATCACATCTTCCATCCGATACACCCTGAATTTTGATCTGCTTACCCCTCCTTATGAAGAAGCAAAACTGCTGACTGTCCAACAAATCCAATCAACCCTCGACAACATGAAAATCCGTACCGGAAAGCGGCTTGGTTTTAAATTTCAAGCCGACCAGGATGAGGAACAATCAACCAAAAAACAATAGTGCACAATTCGTGTGCATGCCATAAAAATTAAATCCCTATTTGGTTTTGGCTTGTCCGGCTTGGGCCGTATTATTTTGGAACTACTGCAAATTTTGTGGAAGATCTTACAGAAAAACACACATAAAGTTG
>CAYNDN010000343.1:0-5874 GCA_964395075.1 uncultured Lentimicrobiaceae bacterium
AACTTCGATACAATGAGCCAGAGTATTATTGTATTGATCGCCAAACCAATAACCGATACAACAATGAACTGCGAAAATTCAACGGCTATTTCGGGGTTTAAACTTTGAAAAGTCCAGATTCGGTTCAAATAGTAGTTAGAGGTGGCGGCTACAGAAAAACCAATTGCATTGGCAATATATTTTTGAACCCGAAGCTTTTCCTTTGATATCCAGGTAAGACCAAAATCGATAATGAGGCCTGAAAACCCAACGATGCCAAATTTGATAAACTTGATAAAAATTTCTTCCTGGAATATATCAACCATTTTGCTGAAATTTCAGCCGCAAATTACCACAAAATTTCAGGATGGAAAAGCATTAACCTATTTGCAATTATTAACACAGCTCAACGTAACCTCTTGAGCATATCCACAATCTGTGGAGCCTGCATCACACCAGACTGCCTGAACACAGCTTCTCCGTTTTTAAAAACCATTAATGTCGGCACACTAACGATTTGATACTTTTGTGCAACCGCCGGATTTTTATCCACATCAATTTTAAGGATTCGAACCTGATCTCCAACCGATCCGGCAACTTCCTTTAAAATTGGCCCCATCATTTTACAAGGACCGCACCATTCCGCTGAAAAATCGATGAGTACCAGACGATCACCACTGATTAATTCGTTAAATTTTGCCATTTTCCAAGAGGTTTAAGCTATAGGGTTTGATAAATTTCATACAAAGTTATTCAGGTTATCCATGCCTGATTTTATTTTAAACAATTTTAGCAACTCTAAACATGGACGAACCAAAACCGGAAATATGCTATTTTATTTTTTTTTGCTTTGATTATTCACAAAAAAGGATTGCTGCATTACCGCGTCCTTTAGGGCGCGGATAAAAACATTCCTTGAAAATCAGGAACAATATCCTGGGAAATTTTAAATTTATTAGTGTAAAATTTTCCAGGATTTTGAAATAGTTAATTATCAACTATTTAAACCGCGCCCTAAAGGACGCAGTAATTGAATATTGAAATTTGTGAATAATAGAGGTTAGATATGTAGGTAATTTCAAATGATATAATTTAACTTTGCAATAATAACAACAGGAAATCCAAATTGTTTATTTATAGAATGTTAACATTAAAACATAAATTCTACTAATAATGAAGAAATTCGCAATAGTTCTTGCCGGAAGCGGCGTTTATGACGGTTCTGAAATTCATGAAGTAACCCTTAGCATGTTGGCCATCATGCAAAACGGAGGTACATATCAGTGCTTTGCTCCGGACATCAACCAGCACCACGTGATCAATCATATCACTGGGGAAGAAATGAACGAAACCCGCAATGTACTGGTTGAGTCAGCGCGGATTTCAAGGGGCGACATAAAACATATCAACGAATTTAAAGCTGATGATTTTGATGTGCTATTTATCCCAGGTGGGTTTGGCGTGGCAAAAAACCTCTGCAATTTTGCATTTAAAGGTGCTGAATGTACCGTAAATACTGAAGTTGCCAAAGTAGTGAAAGAAATACATGCAGCCGGTAAGCCAATAGGGGCACTTTGCATTTCGCCGGTTATCATTGCCAACTTATTTGAACATGCTGAAATTACACTGGGGCAGGATGAAACCACCATCGAACATGTGGAAAACATGGGCAGCAAACACGTGAAAACCAACCACGGAGAGGTAATCGTGGATGAAAAGCATAAAGTTTACACCACCCCATGCTATATGCTCGATGCCAATATTGTAGAAATTTTTGAGGGAGCATCCAATATTGTAAAAGCTATTGTCAAAGACTTGGATTAGAGAAAAAAGACCGGCAATGGATAGGGATGTTGAGTGATTATTTTTCTGATTATTTGATATTCCAGATTCATTTTTTCTCTACCTGCGGTTTGTTTGATTTGCTGATCATGATCCTGAAATTCCCGTTGATGGCAAAGTAGGTCTTTTTTGCTTGATCTGTTTTAATAGTTTCAAGCTTTGGACCCTCCGCCCTGATCTCATTAATTCGTTCACGGCCCGATTCAGCTATTTGCCCCAAAAGAGATTGTTGATCCTCATCACCACCGCCGAACACCACATCTCCCAGATTACTGAGAATCCGTTGAATGGCTCCGGGCTTTTTCTGATCATTTTTGGCAAGCATCTCCTCACGAAGCATAAGATATTCGAAAACCCCATCCATTTCAGTCCTCGGTTTAACCTCCATTTTCTGAACCGGGAGTGAAGCTAAAACAGGCTGGTCGAATTCCATGGAAATCGGATTTAACCTTACTGTTTCCCTGATAGAAAAAGGAGTTGTTTTTTCCGTAATGTTTGTTTCATCTGTTTCATTTGTTCGCTCCGCAAGTGCAACAACAATTTCCTCCTGATCATCAACCGGAAAATCAGCAACCATAACCTGATCAACAACCTTGCTGGCAGGCAGCTTTGTAATCATTTCGGGAATAAGCTTTGGCAATGGTTTATCAGGAATTGCATGGGTGTTATTATGTACCGTAATTCCGCTGAAAGAATTTTGGTTACTCAATGGATTAACAAGTACATAAGCAATAAAAAGCAAAGCTGCAATAGCTGAAATTATAGAGAAAAACCTGACCATTTTCCCGGTACTACCGGTGTATTTGAGTTCCTCCTTATTCTCAAAAACAACCTCACCATCAGCACCTAAAATTGTTTTTGCATACAGATCAAATTCGGGCAACAACTGCGGATTCAATGCTTTAAACCTCTCCAGCTCAACCACCTGATCATGATCAAGGTCATGCTCCATTTGTGCTATGATAAAATCCTCATAAGTGTAGTTGTTGATGTTTTCAGTCGGGACGACTTCAATTTTCTTGAGATGTTGTTTCTGCGGAAAAACAATTATTTGTTTCGCATTCAGCTTCATGTTTAAGGCATCCCTGAAATCCAAAAACTCATCCTGCAGATCTGGATTTGACTGCAAAAACAGCGAAACTGCTTCACGACCTTCAGCATGGAGCGTGTTTTCCCAGAAATCCAGGAAGTATGCCTCATAATTATTTCTATTGATCTGCAAATTTTTCATTTATTTCCTTTCTAAATAACAACATCTAAGCTACCGATATACTGCTTTAAGAACTTCCTGGCCCGGTAAATATAGACCTTCACCTGTGATTCGCTAAGATTTGCAATTTCTCCAATTTCCTCATAAGAGTAGCCTTCATAGTCTCTAAGCAATACAACAGTCCTTTGGATTTCAGGCAATTGAGACACTGCCTCATTCAAAATCTCAGTAAGATCAGAAAATCCGTTAAAGGCATGCATATCCTGATTTTGATTTTTAAGATATTTAGCTTTATTTTTTTCTTTTCTGATCATGTCAATCATAATGTGATAGGCCGCAGTAAAAAGATAGGTTTTGGTTTTGGTAAATTCTACATCTTTATGCTTATCCCATAGCCTCACAAAAGCCTCCTGCACAACATCACGCGATGTTTCATGATCACCAAGATTTTTCAGGATAAACCTGAACACCCCATCAGCAAATAAATCTACCGACCTGTTGTATTCTTTTACTGTCATGTACCTACCGGTTGCTTACAATTGATTGTAGAACGACCAAAAGAGCAAAAAGTTACAGTTGACCCAACATGATTTTATAGTCCGTATAAACCACACACCCCTTACAAAGTCTCACAAATAAGTATAGACAAAACCATGGGGAAGCATGATAAAACAGCGTGATCAATGATACATACAGAATATTTTCATAATTAAATTCGCTTAGATAAATTATTTTTTTGCCCTATTTGTTTATAAATATGAATTATATTTGCAGACTGTTAATTACAAGGGGGTAATTGATAACAAACATGTTCTTAACGGTAAAAAATTTCAAATCTAAAAGTAATCTATATTATTATGAAGGATTTCACAAAAACAACTGAACAATTAAAAGAGCTTGCAAAAGTTCTTAACGAATTCAAATCAGAAGCGGTTCAGGTTAAACTTGTTGAACTGTTATTTGAAACTGGAATTGAATCTACACCTGCACCTGCACCTGCACCTAAACCAGCTGCTGCAAAGCGTGCAGAGGTAGCTCCTGAAAAGAAAACTGGCAAAAGGCCCGGACGCCCGCCAAAGCAAAAAACTGATGCTGTTGCTACGCCAAAAACCACACGTAAGCGTTCCACAACGCGCCCCGGACCAAGTGTAATTCTTAAGAAGCTTATCGAAAGTAACTTCTTTACCGACAGCCGCACCATAGGAGATGTTGTTGACTATTGCATGAAAGTTTATAACTACGAGTATAAGAGTACTGATTTATCAGGAACATTGGCAAAACTGGCCAAAGACGGTGTTTTGAAAAGGGAAAAAAACCCGCAAACCAACCAGTTTGAATACTCCATTGGCTAAAATGCAAAAATTTATTGATAAAAAGCGACTGTACTCCAGTCGCTTTTTTTTATAGCATGATGGCAACCATGACCATCAGGGGCAGGTTTATATCCAGGAAACCCCGGGCAGGATTGGGATGAATTGTTATATCTGATGGTAATTTCATTTTGCCGCTATTAGTCCCGAGCCTATCAATAATTGCAGTTTCATAATACAACTGGAAATAATACTAATCCGGAATAAAGGAATCGAACCAGATGGTATCGACACCAATTTCACCGGGAATAAAATCCGGTTGCACAGGTAAATAAGTAATCACGATCCTGCTGGTGATAAGCTATAGTGCAGACTACCAATTCATCTGACAGGTATTCACCCACGAAAGATATTTTTAGGGCATATATCGTACCAGAATGTTGGGCGCGGAAAAGCTATACCGGCAGCCTCATACTTCTGTTTTTCTATTTTTTTCTGTCAAAAGCTGCCTCTACAAAACTTACCGACTACTGGTTTCGAATTGAAACGGGAAACAAAGCACCTGTTGGATTGCCATTGTTATCCAAAATTTGTCCGTAAGCATCCTGATCGTAAATTGAAACACCCCTCTACCAGGCAACCAAATAATTATCCTGGCCATAGATAATTTTATGCATAAAAGAGAGGTAGCTGATTAGAGGGGCGACCTTGATATCCTGCACGAGCAAATTACCATCCGGCTCCACAAACAATCCATGAAAGCCGTAGCTGTATGATCCACCGATTTTATCAATGAAAGTATTGTAATAAATGCCCTTGGCAAAAACCACGGTCGGAAAAACTTGACTATAGGTTACCCGCTGCAATTGGTAAACTCCTGTGCCATCGCTGCAAAACCGGTAAAGGCAGCTAACATAAGTAGTATTTTTTCATGATAATAAATATTGGGTGGTCATGCTAAATTACTATGAAAACCTGGATCCAAATAAAAAACAACAAATTATTGTCAATAAGCTGGACTTTGAGGCTCATATTTTGTACTTTTGTATGTATCCAAAAACGCAAAACCAAATCAGAAAGAATTATGAAACCCATTAGAATGTCAACCTTTCTGACAATTCTTTTTTTATTACAATCATGTCAACAGGCAGTTACGAGCTATGAGCATGAACTGGGTGTGATCTCAAATCCCAGGATGTATCAAAAGCTGGCTGAAGATATTCCTGAAAAAAAGCTGGTTGATCTACAAGAATATATACCTGATCTTGTACTTGATATCCGCTATGCTACAAAAAACAATTTTACCGGACGAAGAATTTATCATGAACCAAAGGCTTTTATTCGCCTTCCGGCAGCTGAAGCTTTAAAACAAATCCAGGAGAGCCTAAAAACAAGAGGCCTTGGCTTAAAAATATTTGATGCCTACCGGCCATATTCAGCAACGGTTAAGTTTTATAAGGTTTATCCCGACACCACTTTTGTTGCCGCACCCTGGCGTGGATCTCGTCATAATCGTGGGTGCGCTGTAGATGT
>CAYNDN010000344.1:0-5873 GCA_964395075.1 uncultured Lentimicrobiaceae bacterium
TATTTTAAACATGTATCATGTTTTGGCTTATCCAGGTTGTCAAGCAAAATTTCTAAATTAGTCATTAAAAACATGTCACTACAATTATTATTTTTCTCATTGATTTAAAATAATTTAGAAAGTAAACATTGATACCTATGAATAGGGCAGCCTATAAAACCCATTGCAAAAATATGTAATTGGATATTTTCCGAAAGTGGAATAAATATAAATTATCCTTTCAACCCGCTGATTTCACTTTTGGTGATCGATTTATGTTTATTTTCGTGCGTTATTGAATTAGTCAGAAATCAAAATTATTGTGTACTATGTTTAACCTTGTCATATTTGGCCCTCCGGGTTCGGGAAAAGGAACCCAATCCTTAAAAATTGCTGAAAAGTACAATTTCGCACACATCTCAACCGGCGATATTTTCAGACAAGAAATAAAGAATAAAACTGAACTGGGACTCAAGGTTCAGGGTATAATCGAGAAGGGTGAACTTGTGCCCGACGAACTCTTATGCGAACTGCTTGAAGATGCCATGAAAAAGCTAAAAGGAAAAGACGGGTTTATTTTTGACGGTTTTCCACGTACCTGTCAGCAGGCAAAAGATCTTGATATTTTACTTGATAAAACTAAAGAATGCGTTTCGTTGGTTCTTGCTCTTGAGGTAAACGAAGAGGAAGTTATTCAACGATTGCTAAAACGTGCTCAGGAACAAGGCAGAAAAGACGATACCGAAGATGTGATCAGAAACAGAATGAAAGTTTATCACGACCAAACAACGCCCTTGATTGAGTATTACACCAGGCAGGATAAATATACTCCGCTTCACGGTGTTGGGTCAATTGATGATATTTTCAAAAACATCTGCGAAGTAATCGACAAACATACAGCATAAAAAAAAGCGGCTTAACCTGCCGCTTTTTTTTATATCATTTCTCCGTGTACCCACATCTCCTCTGAGTTTTCCACATCCAGTAACTTCACTTTTATAAACTGATTAGTTTTGATGTTTACAACAGGAAACTTGATCGGAATATAGTTTTCTCCATACCCCTGGGCAATCCCATCAATGATCTTTTCAACCAAAACTGTTTGGATTTTTCCCAACTTTTTTGTCCGGTATTTCATTTTTTCGGCTTCAGCCAGTAACCGGATCACCTCGCTTCGACGGGTTTTTTCTCTCTCAGGTATCTGCTCATCCATGCGTTCAGCACGGGTGCCTTTTCTTACTGAATATTTAAACGTGTGAATATGTCCAAAACCAATCTTTTTAGAAACATCAATGGTTTGCTGTAAATCCTCCTCAGTTTCTCCGGGAAAGCCAACAATGATATCTGTAGTAAAATTGAAATCAGGATATCTGCTGCGGACTTTATCCACAATATCCGTAAATCCTTTCAGGCTATACATCCTGCGCATTTTCAGCAGAATTTTATCCGATCCGCTTTGCAGGCAAAGGTGAAGGTGTGGAGTAAGTTTGGGATGGGCAAATAAATCGAAGAGTTTGTCATCAAATCCTTCAGGCTCGATGGATGAAATACGTACCCTGAAATCTCCCGGGATTTCTAAAATCTGCTCAACCAGGTCTTCGAAGTTGGTGCCTTCATGATTATAACGGCCAATATTTACCCCGGTGAGTACAACCTCTTTGTACCCAAATTCCAAAACCTGCCTGATGTTTTTCAGAATTTCTTTAACAGGACGGCTGGTTGCCCTGCCTCTTACCTTAGGTATAATGCAAAAAGTGCAGAAGTTATCGCAGCCGTCCTGTATTTTGATCATGCTCCGGGTATGGAAGGTTTTTTCTGCAGGCTGATAGTCGAAAAGGTTTTTATCAAAATGATCCGGGTGGTTGACCTCTCCTTTAAAATGGCCATCAATGAGTGAGAAGATGGAACTTTTGTGCTCATTGTCCACAAACCAGGTAACATTTGATTGCGCTTGCTCCAGCTTTTCGCGATGGTTGTTTACCATGCATCCGGTTACCACCAGCATAGCATCCTTATGTTTTTTGGCTGCCTGATTGATAACCGAGTTGGATTTACTGTCGCTTTGATTGGTCACCGTGCAGGTGTTTACTACCACCACTTCGGCTTCGTTACCGAAATCCACAACCCGGTATCCGTTTTTATCGAACTGGGAAGCCAGGGCATCGGTTTCATATTGGTTTAACCTGCACCCCAACGTTTTAAAAGCTACTTTCTTCATCAGAAAAGACTTTGATAATCTTAATCCTTAAATAAAAAAGGAGGTTTGTTTTACCGGAAACAAACTAATGAAAACTTAAAATAGTGTGTTTTGTAAATCAGCACAACAATGGCTTTGCTGAGACCATTGTGATTTAACGGGTTATTTCTCTACAGCTTTAATTGATAAGCCACAACCCGGTTATCGAAAAAGGTTGGCACCAGCAAAATGTTTTGATCACGGATCAGATGTATGTCGGCTGCATTAATTTTTGCATCAGTGGTATTAAAAAGAACTTCCGGCTTTCCTCCGGCTTTAACAGCCTGCACTTTGCCGCTCCAGTCGCTGAAAATAAAAGTACCGTCTTTGGTTATCTCCAGGCCGTCCACGCCGCCATCAAATTCTGCGATGGTTTTGATGGCTTTGGTAGCCGGGTCGATGCTGACTATTCTGCCATTTTCACCTAAGTAAATCAGGTCGTCCAGAAAATAAACGCCATTACAGGTATTAAAAGTTCCGGCAGGCAGCCATTCGGCAATTTCGCCATCTGCAATTTTATAAACTGCGCCTTTGGACATATCGGTGATGTAAACATTTCCTTCATCATCGGTAACTATATCGTTCAGGAATTCTGCGCCTTCAGCTTCATAAAATTGGATGATTTTGCGTTTTTTGATGTCAATCTCAGCAACACGGTAAATATCCGCAACATACAATTTTCCATCAAAAGTATTCATGCCCTTGGGAGCATGTAGTCCGGTAACCCATTCCAACCTTACAATCCGGCCATTGGGTTCGAGTTGCGAGATGAATCCGTTTTCATCGCGATCGGTTGGATTGCCATTGATGTTGGCAACAAAAACCATGTCTTCGTCAGGATAGTAAAATACAGATTCCGGTACATTGAAAACCGGTTCGGATTCCCAGGTTTGCTCAACCTTGTCTGAGAAATAGGATTGTGCTGAAAGATCAGTATTGATATTGAACAATAATCCTGATATGAATAAAATGGAGAAGAATTTCATGGGGTTAAAACTTGATTTTGTCATGAATTATATTTTTGATTTATCCACTAACAAGCTAAAACCCGAAAGGTTTATCAAACCAGCTGAGAGGATTGCAAAATGCTTACCTTCTGATAATGGCGGCTGTTTCTTCTGCAATGCGGCGGTTGTAGTCGAAGGCAATGTTTTCGTAATTCACAGCGTCTACTATTGTTCCAATGAAACACAATCCGGCTGTGAAAACATACAAAATGCCCAATCCGATATTATTGGTTAGAAACCGCTGGACTCCGGCTACGAGCACAAATCCCAGAAGTGTTGTTATTAAAATAAGTTGTGGATCGCGTCGGCGTGAGCGGTAAACATTGGCGAAATCCATCATTTCGTTGTCGTCAAATTGTTTGGTAACATCGTCCAGGAAATAGAGTTCATTTCCTTTTGCTTCGGGTACATACCTCAGTGTTCTGTTCATAGTGATTTTGTTTTAAAATGGTTAATATAAAAAATAGAAAGTGAATAAATTCTGTGCAAGATAACCAAAATGGCAAATATACCCAATGGGTGCATGCTGATTGAACCTAAAATATCGCCATGCAAAGCCATGTTGCACGAACGGCCCAGGCCACATCCAGGGCAATAATCAAACCCCAGATTTTGCAGCGGGCAAAGTGTGAAATGAGGCTCTGCCGGCATGGGCAGTAAAAGTAAAATGAAAATTACAATCCATGAAATGAGCTCCAGGTTTTGGTAAATCAGGCGTATGGTATGTTTTAATGTTGCTCTCAATTTGAAGGTTATGCTACAAAAATAACAATATGCATCTGTTAAATCAAAATGATGTTACACAATGTTTGGTTGCGGTTAAATTATATTCACTTCATTCTGGAGGTCTATTCCGAATTTATCCTTGACTGATTTTTGGATTTGGGCAGCCAGATCAAGAATCTGCTGACCGGAGGCACTGCCATGGTTTACCAAAACCAATGCCTGTTTTTCGTGCACTCCGGCATCACCCATTCGTTTTCCTTTCCAGCCCATATAATCGATGAGCCAACCGGCGGCAACTTTGTAATTTCCATCGGCCTGTTCAAAAGCTGCCATATCGGGAAAGTGATTTTTAAGCTGCTGATATTTCTCCTTTTCAACAACCGGATTTTTAAAAAAACTTCCGGCGTTTCCAAGTTTCTCAGGATTGGGAAGTTTACTGTTCCTGATATTTCGCACTGCTTTTGAAACATCCAGCGGATGGGGTTTATCAGTTACGCCCATTTTATCAAGTTCGGTTTTGATGGCGCCATATTCAAAATTGATTTGCGGGCATTTGCTTAATTGGTATGTTACTGATGTGATGATGTATTTGTGCTTGTGTGTGTTTTTGAAGATGCTTTCGCGATAGCCAAACAGACAGTCACTTTTGTTGAACGTTTCTGTTTTGCCGGTTAACAGGTTCACAGCTTCAAGACTTACGAAAAAATCCTTTTGTTCAACACCATAAGCACCAATATTTTGTATGGGGGCAGCCCCCACATTTCCCGGGATCAGAGATAAATTCTCCATGCCGAAGTAACCTTTTTCCAGACTTGATAAAACAAAATCATCCCAGTTATGCCCGGCCTCAACTTTAATCTCAACATGTTTATCATCCTCAAATAAAACCTGCATGCCTGAAGTGGAAATTTTTAGTATCAGGCCATCAAAATCCCTGGTAAACAAAACATTGCTCCCGCCATTCATTACCATTATTCTTTCAAACCCTTTTAAATCACTTTGGATAAATCTAACTAAAGCAGAATTGGATTTGAATTCAATAAAAAATCTTGCCCTGGCATCAATCCCAAAAGTATTCAGGCTTTTTAAAGTATGGTTTTCAATTATTTGCATGTTGATTTTATAAGATATGCTAAACGCCTGCAAAAGAAAAGATTTTGTGCTGTCCGGCAAAATTGCGTATAACAATTCTATACTAACATCATTTTTTTGTCAGCTTAAAAAGTTTTTACATTTTTGTTGGGTTACAAAAACTAACAATTTACCAGATGGTTATTTCTATGTTACTGTTTCGAACTTTCCCGGCACAAAGTCAATCATCCGGATTCGTTTGGGGCATAATCCCGGAAATTTCTGAAATCAACTCACTTTTACCAACTGAAGCTTTATGAATGCTATCATCGAATTTATCGACCACCTAATCGTATCATACAATGAATATGTTGGCGGGTATGCTGTTTTGTTCATGCTGATCCCCACCGGGTTGTATTTTTTATTCAGGTTAAATTTTTTGAATGTAACCAAGCTTGGGCACTCATTTAAAATTGTTGCCGGGAAATATGATAAAAAAGGCGATAAAGGTGATGTAAATCATTTCAAGGCGTTAACCACCGCATTATCAGCCACGGTAGGAACCGGAAACATTGTGGGCGTAGCACTTGCGATTTACCTCGGAGGCCCGGGAGCCATCTTCTGGATGTGGATTACCGGGTTTTTGGGAATGATCCTTAAATACGCAGAATGTACTTTGTCGCACAAATACAGAAAATTCAATTCTGACGGCACGGTATCAGGAGGCCCAATGTACTACATGGAGCACGGGCTGAAAAACAAACTTGGTGGATTTGCGAAAGTGCTGGCCACCATTTTTGCCATTGCTGCGGTGCTTTGTTCATTGGGTACAGGCAATATGGCTCAGGCCAATT
>CAYNDN010000345.1:0-5829 GCA_964395075.1 uncultured Lentimicrobiaceae bacterium
ATGTGGATTGGAAAGTATCTCATCCATTTCGGCAATCTTTTCTTCCAGCTCTGCAATCCTGGACTCACATTTTTCAATGCGGGATTTCACCTTTCGCTGTTCTCGTTCATTTTCCTTGCGGCGTTCGTAGTCCAGTTTATTTTTCGAAGGTTCTTCTCCATTCTTTTTTGAGGTGGCAGCCTTTTTCTGCTCCAGCTCATTTAAGTGTTCCAGCTTGCGATGGTTCAGAAATTCATGTACATCACCGATGTACTGGCGGATACCTTTGTTGCGAAACTCAAAAACCTTTTCGGTGAGCCCGGTTAAAAAATCGCGGTCGTGTGAAACAATGACCAGTGTGCCATCAAACTGCAGGAGTGCATTTTTCAGGATATCCTTGGAGCGCATATCCAGGTGATTGGTGGGCTCATCAAGGACGAGGAAATTCGTGGGTGTAAGCAGCATTTTTGCAAGGGCAAGCCGGGATTTTTCACCCCCTGAAAGCACCTTCACTTTTTTGTCGAGATCCTCACCCCTGAACAGAAAACTTCCCAGCAGGCCTTTCACTTTCGGACGCCAGTCGCCGGCGGCTTGGTCATCAATGGTTTCGAACACAGTCTTATCCATGTCGAGGGTTTCGTGCTGGTTTTGGGCGTAATAGCCAATCCGGACCAAATGCCCCAGTTCAAAGCCGCCGTTATAATCCAGTTCACCAACAATTACTTTCGACAGGGTTGATTTACCTTCACCATTCCTTCCCACAAAAGCCACCTTTTCACCTTTCTCGATGGCAAATTCAAGATCTTTCAGCACCAGGTGATCACCGTAGCTTTTGGATAGCCTGTCGCCTCTCACGGTTACCTTTCCGGAATGTGGTGCAGGCGGGAACCTGAAACTGATGGTTGAATTATCCGTCTCGCTGAGTTCCACTTTGTCCATTTTCTCAAGCATCTTCACCTTTGATTGCACCTGCTTTGCTTTGGTATTTTTATACCTGAATCTTTCGATAAATCGCTCAATCTGGGCAATCTGCTGTTGTTGGTTGTTAAAGCTGGATTTCTCCTTCTCAAGTCTTTGTGCCTGCAAGGCTTCAAACTCGGAGTAAGCGGCTTTATAATCAAAGATTTTGCCCATCGACATTTCGATGGTGCGTTTGGTGACATTATCCAGGAAAGCACGGTCGTGGGAAACCAGCACCACAGCACCCGGATAGTTGATCAGGAAATCCTCGAGCCACTGGATGGATTCGATGTCGAGATGGTTGGTAGGCTCATCAAGGAGCAACAGATCGGGCATCCGGAGCAGAATCTTGGCCAACTCCACACGCATTTGCCACCCACTGCTGAATTCGTTGAGCGGCCTAATAAAATCTTTACGTTCAAATCCCAGCCCCATCAAAATCCGCTCGGTATTTTCATCCATTTTATGGCCACCCAGCAAAGCAAACCTGTCGTTGGCATCGTTAAGACGTGTAACCAGTTTCAAATAATCCTGTGAATGAAAATCTTCACGGTGGGATATTTCATCGGTGAGCTTTCTGATTTCGGCATCCAAGGCCAGATGTTCGGCAAAAGCCCGCCTCGCTTCATCCATTACATTTCGGTGGCTGTTTGGATTCATATCCTGCTTCAGGTATCCGATGGTTTGTGCCGTGGGAAAAGCCACATCACCCTTTTCGGGTTCCATTTCGCCGGCAACTATCCTGAGCAGCGTGGTTTTTCCGGCTCCGTTTTTACCAACCAGGCCAATCCGATCGCGATCGGTAATGAGGAATGAAACATCCTTAAAAATGTAATCGCCGGTAAAATGTACAGATATGTTGTTGATGGATACCACGCCGATAATTTTGGCTGGCAAAAATAGTGAAAAGGTTAAGGGTGGCAAGAAATTCTGATGATGAGAAAAATAACAACAATCCAAACATACAAAGGCCCAAACGTCAAACGTTTATTTAGTAATTTTGTGAAAAAATAAAATTATGACACAATTTGGCGAAAAATATATTAATCCTTTTACCGATTACGGATTTAAGCGTCTTTTTGGTGAGGAGTATAGTAAAGACCTCCTGCTGGATTTTTTAAATGAGTTATTAAAAGAAGAAGAAGGCCTGATTGCTGAACTGACTTATATGAAAAATGAGCAACTCGGAAGAAGTAAGCTCGACAGGAGGGCCATTTTCGATTTGTACTGCACCAATGAAAGAGGTGAAAAATTTATTGTTGAGCTTCAAAAAACCAAACAAAAGTTTTTTAAGGACAGGGCTTTATATTACTCCACTTTTCCGATCAGGGATCAGGCAATAACCGGAAGTGAATGGAATTTTGAACTAAAAAGCATCTATACGATTGCCATTCTCGACTTTGTGTTTGATGAAGATAAAGACCAACCTGAAAAATACAGATACGATGTTAAGCTTTCTGATATTGAAACTCACAAAGTGTTTTATGATAAACTGACTTTCATTTATCTTGCAATGCCAAAGTTCAATAAAGCAGTTGAAGAACTGGAAACCAAATTTGAAAAATGGCTCTATGTAATTAAAAACCTTAACAGGCTCGACAGGATTCCTGACAAATTTCGTGAGGATATTTTCATCAAGTTGTTTGAGGTAGCAGAAGTTGCCAAATTTGAAGCAGGAGAATTTCAAAAATATGAGGACAGCCTGAAATACTATCGCGATTTGAAAAATTCCTTCGATACCGCAAGAGAAGAGGGGTGGATGCAGGGACTTGAGCAAGGACGCGAAAAAGGACGTGAAGAAGGTCGTGAGGAAGGTCGTGAGGAAGGTCGTGAGGAAGGTCGTGAGGAAGGTCGTGAGGAAGGGATGGGAATTGGTGAAAGAAAGAAACAACTGGAAATTGCCCGGGGAATGAAAAAAGATGGGTTACCTCTTGATACAATAATTAAATATACGGGTTTAAGTGCAAAAGATATTGAAAGTCTGGATGTGTAGCAACTTCACAAAACCTCCCTACCTGACAACTAACTTTTCTGTTATCAACCTTCCTTCTGAACGAAGTTGAAGAAAATACAATCCTGAATCAAGATTTGAGATATCAAGCCGGACTGCCTTCCCGGACATCTTCTTCAATAAGCAAATATTTCCGTTAACATCAAGTATTTGAACAATATTAACCAAATGTTTGGATATAACCTCAATAAATGTTTGTGCCGGATTTGGTGAAATAGAAACCGGTGACATAAATCCATCTTCCTCCTCCATCCCCACATAATAATCATAGCTGAAATATGCCCCTTCATCGGTTGAGACAAAAATGGCCGGGGCGCTCATGGTGGGATTTACCTGGATATTGTTGATGTTTTGGTTGGGCGGATTATTTTGCAGCATCGTAATTCCTGAGCCGGGCGAATACATTCCCAGACCTCCGCCATCATACCCAACCATGATGTCTGAAAAAACATCATAACACACACTACTCAGATTATCCTGGTAGATTTCGATTTGCCAGTTATTGCCCTGATCTATTGATTTCCATAAGCCTGATGAATTGGAATAACCGGGGAAAACACCAAGCAAGCCACCACTGTAATGAAATGCCATAATTGAAAATCCGGGAGCCAGTTCGGATGGATACCAGTTTTCCCCACCATCATCAGACCAGTAACTATTGGTTAGATCGCTTATCACCTGCACCACCATGTTTTGATCCAACGAAGCCATTGCAAGGCAGGGGAAAGTGGTGAAAGTTTCTACGGAAGCCCAAATGGTTCCATCCCCTGACCGAAACAAACCTCCCCACTCGCTACCCACCCAAAAATCATCGGGAGCATAAATATCATAATGTAGAAATTTGGGCCACACTATGTATTCGACAGGCCAGAATTCATGGGTGCTGAGATCGAAGGTGTAAATGCCATCCGACCAGCTGCCATTGCCCATGGTGATAAGAATCTTTTCGTTGTTGTAATAGGCAGTGCCGGTTACCGGCAACCCGCCATTGGTAAAATATTCGCAGGTATTGTTCCCGTAGTGATACAGATAAAAGCCATCATCTGCGCTAAGCACATGGTATTGCAGTGCCACCGAAAAGTCGATGCGGGAGATGTTGGCCGTATCCGGCCCGAGGAGGTTCCAGGTCTGGCTGATGGCGGAAAATGGCAGAGCCAGGATGAGTAAGATTGAGATTTGTTTTTTCATTTTGTGTTTTGAAAGTTTTAAAAGTGAACACAGACGACACGGATAAAACGGATTAACAAAAATCAGCACATATTCGTCCGATCTGCGTCATCCGTGTTCCAATATTTACCGCACTACCACCTTATGCACCGATTTACCCTTCTCTGTTTCCAGGTGCAGGGTGTAGATGCCGGGCGTGAGGTGAGAGGTGTTGAGTTGAAGTTTCGTTTGTGATGGCTTTTCAGCATAAACTTTTAAGCCATTGATATCAAAAATGGTTAATCCGATAATACTGCTTTTTGCATCAATCATGAGGATTTCATTTGAAGGATTGGGGAATAATTGAATACCTGCATTTTGCTCTATTATTCCCTGTGGATCATAAATAATAACATGGTTAGAAGTTTCCGATTCCCCTCCTATTCCAACGGCTTTACAATAATATTCAACCGGAAACTGGCTAGGAAGCGGATCAAAATACTCGGGTTCTTCCACACTTTCAATAAAAGCTCCATCCCGATATACCTTATAAAAATCATAAAAACCAACAACCGGAGGCTCCCAAAAAAGGTGAATTGAGTCTGTTGTGATTTCGTATTGCAAATTCTGTGGAGGACCTGGAGGTGGTGGCGGGCCATCAACCACAACCTCATTTGAAGGGTCAGATTCAACTCCATCAACAACAGCCGTTACAAAATAAACATACGTACCATAGGGTGGCAGATCATAATCTGTATATGTTGTTGTAGGCAAATCAGAAGCAATTTGAGAACCATTCTTATATACGTTGAATGTTAACGATTTTTCCTCGTCCGGAACGAATATCGCCGGAGGAGAAATTTTTAATGGGTTTATTATCAGGTTACCTTCATTTGCCGCTTTTTCAGGCTTAACAAGAATTGGCTCCAACATTTCGGCCTCACCACCATACTCAATGTATCCCTTAATTGCCCAGTTGTATGTAAGTGCCGGATTAATGGAGGTTAAAGTTACCCATTCGCCTTCCCAATACATCATGTTACTCCAGCCCTCAACCTGCGGCCCATCATCACAACCGGCAGGATATCCTGATGTTGTATTGCAATTAAAACCTATCCAGAGTTCCTGTGTATTGTCAAAAGGAACCGGCATATCAAGGGTAATCTCGTTCCAAACGACAGGTACGATATCAGTTAACTCCTCTTCGTAAATTAAAGTTGGATTATCGTTACCCGACCAAACCTTGAGTGTGTAGGTGCAAATATCTTCAGGCTCTCCCGGAACAAAATAGATTTTGGTTACTGCACCATTATCAAACCCTTCTAGGAAATTTGCATCCCAACGCGCAGCAACATCAAAATTGGCTGCGGCATTGGTACCAATTGAATTTGTAATTTCATCCTGTGAATAGGTAATCCACTGCGGATCGAAAATTCCTGCATAATCCCAGGTTAGAATCACATCGTCATCATCAATTGTAGCCTGAAGGTTGGTTGGGGGATCAACTGGAATGTATGGACAGGATGAAATGTCAATTTCATCATAATATGCTCCTGGTGTGCCATTTTCAGCCCATGCGTAGAAGTTCATGGCATGGAACTCGTTGAGTGTGCCAGTCCCAAATGATCCGCTACTCCATACCCATTCAACAACGAGATCATTATTCAGATACATTTCTGCAAAATCCAAATCAAGGTCGATAATGATTTTTACTTGGTGCCATATGTCGTAAG
>CAYNDN010000346.1:0-5818 GCA_964395075.1 uncultured Lentimicrobiaceae bacterium
CGGCAGAACCCTGTGTGAGAAATAACGCACTGAATCTGGACTTCTCATTTTTGATGCCGTTGAAAACTTCCTCCATGGCCGGTCCGGTAACGGCGTAGTGCCATAGTGAGTTCCCGATCTCTTCAAACTGGTTGAGGTTTACCACCTGATCACCGCGCTCGGCTTTGAGCTGTTTCACCTTGTCATAGATTTCCTTTACGTTGCTTTCGCTTCCCGGTGTAGCAATTACCTCGGCTCCGACTTTATGCAGCCACTCAAAACGCTCCTGCGACATCCCTTCGGGTAAAACGGCAATCGACTCACAACCCAATAGGTAAGAATCATAAGCGCCGCCGCGGCAGTAGTTTCCTGTTGAGGGCCACAGCGCCTTTTGCGTGGTGGGATCAAAATGGCCGGAAACCAATTTTTCGACCAGCGGGCCAAAAGTTGCGCCAACCTTATGCGCTCCTGTGGGGAAGTACTTTCCGATGAGCATGATGATCCTCGCTTTAACCCCGGTAAGTTCCTTGGGTAATTCAAGGAAGTTTACACCGCCGAATCCACCACCGAATTCTGTGGGTTCATTTTTCCAGGTAATCCTGAAAAGATTCAGGGAGTTCAGGTCCCACAAGCCAATGTTTTTTAGTTTATTGGTGATGCCTTCCGGAATGAGTTCCGGATTTTTCATTTGTGCGTAGGTGGGTAGAATAATGTGCTTTTCCCGGCACCGCTTCACTGTGTTTTCTAAAATCTGTTCAGCACTGTTCATCTGCAATTTTATTTTTGGTTATGATATTTAATTCTGATTCTTTAGTACTCAAATCCGCAGGTAAAGTTAAATTTTGCTACTGCCTGTCCCAACCATTCATTCTTTTTCCTGACATAACTAATTTTAGTTATCGAAATGTAAATAATTAACTTGCAACTTACTAAATATTGTATCACTCATAATAAAAATGGCAGCTTTCCTAACACGTAACGTTCATGTTTTTTTGATTTAATCCAAGAAACACAAGTATTTTTTCTTTGCGCCTCTCCGACTTAGCGGTAAGTTTATTTAATTTTTACCGCAAAGTCGCAAAGTCGCTAGGAAACGCAAAGATTTATCCTGAACACGTGTGGTCGCCATAATTTAATTTCGATATTAAACGAATTTTAGATCATTCTAATGAGTGCTGCTTTGGGTTCTGGATCATGCCATAATATTGATCTAATAAAAATCCTTGCGGATTTTAGGTTAAAATTACATTTTCATTTGAAGCAAAAAATTGTTTTGCTCCCTCATAAATGGTTTTCATAAATGGTGCAATTCCTGAATCAAGCGCAAAACGGTTTTTGGACAGCACTTTCGTGTCCATCATTGGATGTTCGTTTGAAAGGCCGATCCTGATATTTTTATTGGATACCGAAATTTCATCACCATGATTTTCCAGCGTGAAACGGTGATTTGCAAATTTTGCCAGCATTTTATCACCATCCACAAAAAATCCATCTTCGGCTTCTTCGAATGAAGTTTTGCTCAAATACAAATGTGGCTTCTCGAGATAGGGAGCGCCTGATGTTGGGCAAAATGTATTGCAGTTGCCACACTGGTTGCACCAATCTGCAATGTGAAGTATCTGGTACTTTTGCGAGATGCCAAAGAAGCCTTTTATGAATGTTGCTGCTCCGCCCTCTTCGACCATTATTTTGGGTGCCCGCATGAAGAATGGTGAAGCCGTGTAGGTAAATAGTGCCATGTTCGGACAAACTGTAGAACACACGCTGCAAACTTCGTCGCATTGCAGGCAGCGGCCGGCCTCTGTTATAGCTTCTGTTTCGGTAAGTGGAGTTTGTATGAGGTTGAAATTCTTTCGATGATCAACATCAAGCTCTTGTACAGAAATCGGGTATTGTCGATTTGCTTTTTGGATGATGTGCTCCCTGTAATTTTTTTCCGGCCTGGTAATTTTCTTTTTTGTGTTGAAATCCACACCTGCCCTGCTGATGATTTCCTGTGCTGCCTTACGTCCGTCGCCAATGGCGTTGATGGCTGTGGAAGCCCCTCTCAATGCATCACCACCCACAAAAACATTGGGTAAAGAGGTTTCATAACTTTTGTCGGGCTCTGGAAACTTTACTTCTTCCAGAAAGTCCAGATCAAGGTCCTGCCCGATAGCCGGAACCAGTGTTCCTGTTTTGATTTCAAATTCACTCCCCTGAATTTCAACCGGCCTTGCCCTGCCTGAAGCATCCTTTTCTCCGGGTTTCATTTTGACGAGGCCAACAGCAGCAATTTCACCATTTGAAGTGATGATATTTTTAGGAGCCACATATTCTAAAATTTCGATACCCTCTTCCATCACCGCTTTTATTTCTCCCAGATCAGCCGGCATATCCTTTATTGAGCGGCGATAAGCAATCACGACTTTGCTGTTTTCGCCAACCAACCGCCAGCAGGTGCGCGCAGCATCCATGGCTGTATTTCCGCCTCCAATTATTACCACCGGGCTTTTCAAAGCTTTTTTATCTCCGGATTTTGAATCCAGCAGTAAATCCAGCGGATCGAGCACGCCACTGGCATCATCTCCCGGCAGGTTAATCGGTTTTGATTTCTGGGCTCCGGCAGCGATGTAAACAAAATCAAAGTTTTTTCTGAATTGCTCAAAGCGTTCTTTATCAATCTTTTGTTGATAGTGGATTTTAACACCCAGTTCTTCAATTTTTCTTAAATCATAATCATAGGCTTCATCGGTTAAGCGAAATTCAGGGATAGCTCCTGCCACCATTCCTCCGGATTTAGGCTTGCTCTCAAATACCTCAACTTCAAATCCTGCTTTGCGCAAAAAATATGCACAGGAAAGTCCGGATGGGCCTGCGCCAACAATGGCGGCTTTGTTTGCTGTTTGGGCCGCTGATTTATAATCCTGGGTTGAGTCCTTTTTGCTTTTTTCAGCAATCACCCTTTTTACTTCCCTGATCAAAACCGGGCTGTCGTAGTTGATTCGGGTGCATTTGGTCTGGCACAGATGATCACAAACCATTCCTGTTGTGAGCGGGAACGGGTTGGTTTGCATAACAACCCGGTCGGCCTCTTTAAAATCGCCCAAAGCAACATAATGAAGGTAGGATGGAATGTCCTGGTTGGTGGGGCAGGTGGTTTCGCAGGGCGCATGAATGCAATCAAAAGCACTTAGTTCTTTTTCTGTTTTAATGGAAATATCCCGTAAGTAGGTTTTTCGGTAGCGGATATCCTCCAAAACTTTCTTTGCATATTTGTTAAGGAAATCAGATGAATTTTCAGCTGTTGGCAAAAGTTCTTTGCGAAGATTTCCGATGTATTGCGCCAGGCGTGTATATCCTCCCGGTTTCAATAAATCGGTGCAAACCGTTACAGGTGCAAGCCCGGCCTTGATCAAATCAACTACATTAAAAGCATCTGCTCCACCTGAAAACGAGATATCCAGTTTTCCGTTAAAGTGATTTTGCAGTTTTTTGGCGAGATTAACCGAAACCGGGTGCAGCGCACGGCCACTCATGTACATCATCTCCTGGCTGCCATCAAAAATGGTTTTATGATTTTTGCTTTCGAGGGTGTTGGTGAGTTTCAGGCCAAAATCTACTTTGTTGCTAATGGCAAGTTTTTGCAGGTTATTTAGGATCTTAAGTGCATCCGGATATTTCAGATCGTGCTCAAAAGCGATATCCGGAATCTGGGTATCAAAACCATTTAGCTTAAAAATCCCCATGAGTTTTTCTTTTCCAAGCAGCGTCGGGTTAAGTTTTATGGTGGTATGAAGTTTCCTTTCGTTGATGAGGTATGCGCCAATTTTTTCGATTTCATCCGGCGGACAGCCGTGCATGGTGGAGAGCGTGACATTATCGGATATTTTTGGACTGATGTTAAGCCTGGCTACATTGGGATAGATAGATTTAACAGCTTCCAGTTTTTGCTCTAATTCCGCTGATGCATCCTGCATCTTATCCAAAAACCACTGCACATTTTTATTTAGGATTCCTTCGAGGTTATAGCCGATGCTCATATTGAAAATACAGCCGGTTTCCTCCGTGTTTCCAATTTCAAGTTTATCTTTCAAAATGTGAATCAAAATCCAGGCATCGAGATACTGATCAAAAGATTGATGGATTTTGAGTTCCTGCGACCACTCACAGTTGTAGCCTTCATCCTGCATGTCGATACAGGGTTTTGAAATCTCCAGATCGTCGAGGGTTTGGATGGTTTTCAACTCGATAAATCTTGCACCGGTGAGCCATGCGGCAACAATGTTTTGTGAAAGTTGTGTGTGGGGACCCGCTGCAACACCAATGGGCGATTCCAGCATTTTATTAAAGCGGGTCATATTAAAAGTATCATCATCCTCAGGTTGAAAAAACAACTCTTTGGGAATGCCGAAGATAAAATCAGTTTGATCATATTGATTTATAATCAAAGTTAGCAACTGAGGAAGCGAACTCGGAAAAAATTTATCTGACATATTTTTGGCTTAAGTGTCGAACCAACAAAAATAATTTAAAATGCGCGATTATTAAAGATTTGAGGTACATTTGAACCTAATCAGGATTGAATCTAAATGAAAGAATTAAGAACATCTGTATTGATCTTGGCTGCGGGGTTTTCATCCCGGATGGGAAGTCAGAAGTTTAGCTTGAAATTGCCGGATGGCCGTACTTTTCTGGAATCGCTTATCCGGCAATATCTGGATTTTGGTTGTGAAAAAATTGCGGTGGTTTTAAACCGGAATGGGATGTTTGCTGTAGATCGATTGCTAAAACATGATAACCCAAAAGTAATTTTTGTAGAAAACCCATCGCCTGAATCCGGTAGGTTTTTATCGATTAGTTTAGGTTTAAAAAGCATTGATGACGGATTACCCGTTTTTATCCAGAATATTGACAATCCTTTTGCCCCGGTTTCAGTTCTTGAAATGCTAAGATCAAACCTCTCAGATTTTGATTTTGTAAAACCGGTTTTTGAGGGAAAAGGAGGCCATCCGGTTTTGATCGGTCCGGTAATAGTAAGAAAATTTATTAATGATAATTTACGGGATTCAAACTTCAATAGTTTTCTTGAAAGGTTTCATGGGAGGTCTGTGGATGTTGAGAATGCAGAGGTTTTAATAAACATCAATACGAAGGAAGATTATCAAGAGCTCCTATCGGATTTTAGTTTCAAAAAGTGATTTTATTGAATAACAATTACCCGAAGAAGAAACCACCAAGGCACTGAGTTCACTGAAGGATACTAAGGCATTCTGTAAAAAAATGCAATCTGGGTTTCTTAGTGAACCTAAAGTGGCCTTAGTGACTTAGTGGTTTTTATAGTTTTAGCAGCGAAATGAACCTTAGCTAACTAAAGTTCAGCGCTGAACACGCAGTTTTTTACCCTCAAAGATTTCCTGTAATAATTTTGCCGGGTTTTCAAATTTGTTGGCCAGCATCATAGCGGCAATTATGTAGGGTTTGTAGCCTGCTTCGATGTATGTCGGGATTCTGTATTTTTCAAAAACCTCGGCACTCACTTCACCATTCTCGCACGAAACACCCGAGATATCTGCCGGCAGGCAATGCATGTAGAGGGCATCCTGATTTTTGGTGAGCTTCATTTTGGCCTCATCATACTCCCAGTTTTTAAACTTTGCATTATTGTCGAGGCAAACTTGCTCCAACTCATTCAGCCCTTTCACATCCTTATTTTTCAACAGTTCAGTGCGTTGCTCCATAATATGAAACGGCGCCCAGCTTTTGGGATAAACAATGTCAGCGTCTTTTATGGATTCCTGCATCGAATTGGAAACCATAAAACTTCCTCCGCTTTCAACGGCATTTTTGGCGGCGATAT
>CAYNDN010000347.1:0-5803 GCA_964395075.1 uncultured Lentimicrobiaceae bacterium
TCGGTTTTTATATTCCCTGCTACATGCAGTTTTTCGTCAGGGTCATCGATGCCGATGCCCACGTTGCCATTTTTTAAATAGTAATCATAACTGCCTGCATTAAACACCAAATTCTGGTTTGGCTTGGTGCGGATAGAATGATTGGTATCACCAAGCCAGATGGTTGAATAATAATCACCGGCTGATTGAATATACAAAGAAGCGTTGCCAGGCCTGTCTGCATCATCATCACCCAGTATGTGCAGCTTGGCCTTTGGTGCTGTAACGTTGCCAATGCCGATGCGGCCGGTGAGGTTATTTCCAGGTGCAGGCTCAACAAAAAAGGTTGGTGCTTCACTGGAAAAGCCTATCATTAACGAATTCTCAATATCGTTTTCCAACCTGTTGCTGTAGCCACTTCCTTTACCAATGGAAAAAGCATATTGATTGGTAGCATTTACGTAGGTGCCTATGGCAAAAGATGCCGCACTGGTTGACTCAACATACTTACCTATAGCAAAGGCATACAACTGGTTTGAAATTGCATTTTTTCCCAAGGCGAAGCCATAATTTGCTGTTGCCTGACAATCACGCCCCAATGCAAATGCATGGGTTCCTGTTATGTAATTGTTTTGTCCAAACGCAGCCGAATAATCTCCCATAACGGTGTTGCCAAACCCGGAGGCCATTGATTTATATCCTCTTGCAACATTGCCAGTACACTCGTAACAATTGGGTTCTTCAATCCCCTGGCCAAATAATGTTACGGGAATGATTAGACAAAATGCTATTGTGATTTGTAAAAATTTTTTCATGATTTAATGTGCTTTAGTTTTTTATAAATTTTCCATTTGTTTTAAACTCCATACCATTAGATACGGAATAGAAATAGATGCCCGGTATAAGCGTTGAAACATTCACATCCAGTTGGTTGCCGCTTCCGGTAAAATGTTTGTCGAATATCTTTCGCCCACTATTATCAAAGATTTGCAACTGAAGGTTTCCTTGTTTTACGGTTGCTTTTACAGGAATATGAATTATTTCCCTCACAGGGTTTGGATATGCTTCTCTGGTTAATGGAGGATCAGCAACCCGGGTAATGTTTGTAATGATGTTGATCTCATCTCTGACAACTTTTTTAATATAAATGTCCTTTTCATAAGGCCCGTTTTCCTCGCCATACCTAGTGCCGAACATCAGGCATCCACCATCATTGCAGTGCACCATCCCGTAAAGTATATAATGAGCATCACCGCCATATTGGCTGAAGCCAAGCAGGTTCAGTGCGGTATCTATCATATAAAGTTCAAGCCAGGTAGGTATGGGGTCGTAAAATGCACCGTTGATGGTTGAAAAACCGCCAACATAAATCGTGGTATCGTTAGCATAAACGATTCCTTTTTCTGAGGGAGAGTAATCCGTGGTATCCGGTTTGCCCATATAAAGGTGTTTATGAATCACTCCTGCGGTATCCATAATCTGTACGGCGATACTAAAATCATCATCATTCCCATATTCGGAAGTATCGCTTAGGGTGCAGGTAAGCAGATATCTGTCATCTGAAATCCAATTCCCAACTGATGCAGATCCGGTTAGGTCAATTGGTGTGTTGTAAATGCCAATGATATTTAATGCTGAATCAATAGTAAAGGCCTGTACAAAAGAACTGTACAACCCCAATTTTCCGCCAACCATAAGATAGTTAGTTGAATTGGGGATCGCCACCAAATCATCTACTTGTTGCGAAAATTCATTTGGATAAAAGCGGGTCACCAGAGTATCGAGATCGCTGTTGATTTTTACCATACAAAAATCATGGTGTGGATTATATCTCGCAGTTCCGGCTATCACTATTTCCTCATATTGATTAATTAGCGAATACCTGAGCTGAATTTTATAATAATAGGATGTTGGAATGGTATAAAACCTTTCATCAATTATCCCAAGGTCTTTTGTCATCTTCAAAAACCACATGGTATTTTCATCAGCACTAGTTTCGGAAGAGGTCTGGCCCAATATCAGAAGTTCATTTTCATCAAGTATTTGGATTTCCCCAAAATATCCAATATAGTTCTTGTTCTTAATTATTTTGGTGGTGGTGTCACCATCCGCACCAATCTTAATGATATACCCGGCTTCGTAATCATTGCCTTTAATACTACCCACAAAATAAAAGTTATCATCTTCGTCCTGCACACCATCCAAAATCCACTGATTGGCAGTGTGCTTAAACAGGTACTCAAACGATTGCTGGCCCAACAGGCAAACAGAGTAAATTAAAAACAGTAGTGTTAAAATTTGATTCATAATACTAAAGGATTATCCGTGGATCTTCTTCCTCGGGGATTAAATAACGCAAACTGAATACAAATTTGGCTTCATGCCTCAATACTACTTCCTCTCCTTCTGATATCTCAGTAACATCATAATAATCACAGCTCATGAAAAGCCAGTTGGAGGGCTTGTTGTAAGTGTCGGGTAGCTTATTGGTCGCGATTTCAATTCCGCCTTCAACATAAAAATTCATTTCCTGGTGTGCCAGACATTTTACTGAATCTACAAATGGTGTTACCTCAGCTTCTGAGTAATACATCAGGTAATCAAGGTAATTATCTGTTGGATCAAGCATATTGGGATTTTGGTATTCATTTCCTTCAAGGGTTATGGTTTCCTCAGGTGCGTAAACATATCGGTAGCCTGGTGGCGGAGAGGGTAATATGTAGTTTACTACAATGTTTCTTTCTATCATTTCTGCGGCATCGGTAGTATCAGCGCTGCCATCGCACATGCCGGCATCCAGGCCATACCACCAGTCATTTCCTTCGGCAAAATGATACGTTGTACCGTTTAAATTGCCGGTTACAACATAAACTTCAAGTTCTGTCTGATTGCCATCAACCTCACCCTTTTCAATGCTTGCCAGGATGAGGCCTTGATTTTCAAATCCGGAATTGTAATGAACAGATTGTATGGTTTCGGTTAATTCAAGAAACTTTAAATTCACGTCATCCAGACTTACCATTCCTTCTGAATTTGTTTCAAAAAACAGGTTACATGAATCATGCTTTACTTCCTGGTAGGACTTCTCGGGAAATCCATAAGTGTAGTTGAACAATGCTTCCATCAGGTAAATGGCAGAATCCGCACTCATTACCTCCCCGGATTTGTACCCGGGGTGTTCCTGGATGTACTTCATCTTGTCGCGGAATTCGACAAGCTGTTTTTGGAATTTGAGGTCGGCGGCACTCATGTGCACCTCTGCGGAGTCAATTGATTGCAAATCATTGTCCTGCTTGCTGCAGGCATTAAAAATTACCGCGGATGTGATTATCAACGCGGCGAAAATTACTGTGAAAAGTTTGAACTGTTTCATTTTGGAAGATTTTTAGTGATTGATCTATTGTATTAATTATGCGTGTAAAAAAAATCATGTTGTCAGGTTTCGGGGCTTACAGGTTTCTTTTCGGGGTCAAATCGGGTCAACAATTTTTTGTAAGCGGATGTAAAAATATGTTAAGAATTTGCTATTTCCAAATAACCAGTGGCAGAAGTTTTTAAAACCGTTTAAGTTATATTTACATTTTAACAATTAGGGGGGTGTGTAAATCAGATTGTTACGCTAAAATTTACAATTACAAAAAACTAACATTAATTAACACTTTAAATGAGAAGCCGTAAAAAAACTTTACGGTCAAAATCGAAGCGGAATCAGGATAAAAATTGTAAATCTGTACAATAGAACTTCCAAAAACAAGTATTGTATGGCATGACATGCCATGGACGTGAATTTATTTAATTTTGACATTTCGAATAAATTATGAACATCAATATCGAAGGTAAAATAAAGATACTGTGTTTGGTGGTGCTTACCATACTCGGTTGGGGTGCAAAAGCCCAAACCTACGATTCCACATTTTACCCTGCCGACTCATCAGCAGTTTTGTACTTTCAAAATAAGCTGGACACCTACAGCCCGGTAAAACTTACACCCATCGATACAACATTGTACGATTTTGAAGCCTACAATCCACTGGATACAGATTACCTGTTTTATGCTTCATTGGGAAATGTTGGCCTGGCCTACAAAAATCTGAATTTCGCACCCACAAATAAGGCAGGATTTAACTACGGCCACAGTGCTTTTGAAGCCTATTTTTTTCATCAGAAAGATGTTAAGTATTACCTGAATCCCAAAGCTTACACCGAAATTGGTTATGTTACCGGTGCTAAAAAAGAACAACTTTTCAATGCCAGTCATCACCAGCGGGTTTATAAGCGACTTGCACTTGGTGTTGATTTTAGCCTGATAAATTCGCTCGGGAGTTACCAAAGGCAGAAATCCGACAATACGAAAGTAGTAGTTAGTGCCCAGTATTTTACGAAGGATTTGCGGTATGGTGTTGTAGCTAATTATGCCAATTCCAGGGTAACGGCCCGCGAAAACGGAGGCATTATTTACGATTCCATTTACGAGCAGGACATCGAAACCAACCGATCAATTATTGAAGTAAACTTAAATGATGCTGAAAATCGCTTAAGGAAATCCGGAGTCTATCTCCAGCAATATTTTCAGCTTTCGCGAAAAGATAAAAAGCCGCTCAATGATTCCATTAAAGAGCCCGATAAAAAATTCTGGTTGAAGTTCGGGCGGATTGCTCATTCATTTAAATACAACAGGTATTCACAGGTTTATTCAGATGCTTTTCCTGACATAAATTATTATCCAAATATTTACAACGATTCGCTTGAAACCACGGACTCCGTTTTTTATCAGTTGATGGAAAATACTTTTTCGTGGACCAACGCCGATTACCTGGATCGCCAAAGCGAACAGCCCGTGAAATTGATGTTTGGGATAAAACACCAGGTGGGTCGTGTGCAGGATTCGATGAATAAAACCACTTTTGAAAACCTGGTTCCTTACGGCGAAATCCACCTGTCGCCCCATCCGTTTATAAGGGTTTACGGCAAAGCTTCGTATGTTTTAACCGGTGAAGGTTACCAGGGAGATTTTGATTTATTCGGCCTGGCTAAATTTGAAATCCTGCGCAGCAAACCCTACAAAACAGCATTTAATTTTGCGCTCGACCTGTCAAATTCGGAGGCACCGTATTTTTACAGGCACTATTATTCCAATCATTTTATCTGGGATCATGATTTTTCAAAGGTAAACACCAATAAAATTTCGGCATACATCACCCAACGCAATACAAAACTTGGTGTAGATCTCATTAATATTAATGATCATTTATATTTTGGCTCTGATACTTTACCGGCTCAATTGGATGGATCGGTAGAAATATTTAAAGCTTATCTAAGGCAAAAAATTATTTTCGGAAAGTTCGATGTGGACAGCCGTTTTATTTACCAGAAAGCCTCCAATGAAGATGTGGTCAGGCTTCCTGAGCTGATGGCTTATTTCACCATTACTTTTAACCTGAAATTGTTTAAAGGAGCATTGCGTACACGGTCAGGTTTCGACGTGTATTATTTCACCAAATACTATGCGGATTCCTGGATGCCCGCAACCCGGACATTTTTCATACAAAACGAAAAGGAAGTGGGTGGTTATCTTCATGCCGACTTTTTCCTGGATTTCAATGTAGCCCGAACGCGGTTTTTTATGAAATTGCAAAACTTCCTTCAGCTATTTACTGAAAATAATTATTATCAGGTTCCCGGCTACCCTTTACAGGATATGGCTTTTAAATTTGGGCTGTCGTGGCGTTTCCACGATTAGTTTGCGCCGATACTTATCTTCGAACTTATCCTTCGGAGACGTTTCATTTGCTTCAACTCAACCCAAATTCATGAAGATGCATAG
>CAYNDN010000348.1:0-2267 GCA_964395075.1 uncultured Lentimicrobiaceae bacterium
AGATAAATAATAAAGGCATATTTCAGTACATCCACCCTCAGGAAAAGCTGTTAATAACAGTTTTACTTCCCCAAGGGTTATATCTTCAGGCCCCGGAAAATAAATAGTGCTTATGTCGTGAATATCGCTAAATGCACCATCTCCTGTGGTTGACCATTTCATGGCCATGCCATTATGGACAGTTGATACATTTATTGTTGCATATTGCCCTTCGCATATAGTCAGAACATCAGAGGCAAAAGCATCAGGTGAATTTATAACTGGTCCATTAAAAAAACCTTTATTAAATTGTGATGTCTTCCGAACACGTGTACCCCTTCCGGTCTCAAAACCATTCGGGAGGATATCTGGCAGGTTGATCCCTGTGCTGCTTCTTGCTGAATCAGAAAAATCGGATATTGATGGAAATTGGTCGCAATCCAATGATGCTGAATTACCGTCAGCAGGTATCAGTAGGTTGAATATCTGCGCGATGAGAAAAGTTAAAATAATTTTAAGCACGAAACACTTCGACATATCATCATGCTGCCGTGCTTCAGGAAAGCCTGTTTTCTTTGGGGAGGGTAATTTTAATATCATAATTTTTTTATGTTTAATTAAATTGGGTTACTCTACTTATGTAATCATATCATTTCATTATATTTTTAGCATATCTGTTTTTATGCCAAAATATAATGAATTAAAAAAAACTGTTAACAATAATTTCATATCGTATATTGCTCCGGGAAAAAGCAATTGCAACATTGATAAGTACCACATTATTAACGCATTTGGCCGGACGCTTTAAATGTAAGATACATTTATCGGTTTGTTAAATTGCGTTAATGAATTTTAAGATTGATGAACTTACATCGAATAATTCTCAGAATGATCTAATCTGATCTAAAATTTAGAAAATTTAAACAAATCAATTAAAACTATGTTTCAATATGTTAATTTGTGATTTATTAAATAATTCCTTGGAAAACAGAACTTAAAACTTCGCTTATGGATATCAAAGATTTTACAAACCACTCCGAAGTAAGCTCAATTATCAGCGAACTCAAAACTGAAAAAACACATCAAAAGCAATTTTCGGATGTGATAGATAAAAATGGCAATCAATACGTGGAACTTGTTATGGAAGGCGGCGGTGTATTGGGCGTTGCACTCATCGGTTACAACTATGTTCTGGAACAAATGGGTCTGCGATTTTTCAGCCTTGCCGGGACATCAGCCGGGTCAATCAATGCTTTGCTGCTGGCAGGCATGGGCGATGTATCGCAGCCTAAAGCCGAAAAACTGGTTGGAATTTTGGCTAACAAAAACCTGATGGAATTTGTGGATGGCGACGATGACGCCCGTGATTTTGTGAAAACCCTCGTGAAAGGAGCAGGAATATTAAAGATGGTATGGAAAGGCGTTCAGGTTGTTGATAACCTCAAAGGTGATATGGGTCTTAATCCGGGAAAAGATTTTCTGAAATGGATATCCGATATACTCAAACAGAATGGTATCGAAAACGTATCAGACCTGGAAAGGGAATTCGGGACGCTGCCGGCAGGATTGAAGATTCGGGATCATGTTGATAAAAACACAGACGGGTTAACACCCAGATTTGCTGTAATTGGTGCCGACCTCACCACCGAAACCAAGGTTGAGTTTCCACGGATGGCAAAACTTTACTGGGAAAATGAAAAAGATGTGAATCCCGGGCTTTTCGTGAGGGCTTCCATGTCGGTTCCCTATTTCTTCGAGCCGCTTGTTATCAGGAATATTCCACAAGGTGCTGATGCTCAAAAAAACTGGAAGGATTTGGCCGGGTTTAATGGCCGGGTTCCGGGTGAGGTTTATTTCGTTGACGGTGGGTTGATGTCTAATTTCCCTGTGGATATTTTCCATAAGCGCAATGTGGTTCCGCGTTTACCCACTTTTGGTGTTAGACTTGGTGTTGACCGCGACAGCGCAAATAATATTACGGGGCCCGGAAAAATGTTTGGTGCCATGTTCAATTCCATCAGGCACCTGCATGATTATGATTTTATCCTCAAAAATCCTGAATATAAACAGCTCCTCGAAAAAATTGACATTGGTGATCACAACTGGCTCAACTTTGCCATGCCGGACGAAGATAAGATCGACTTGTTTGTGAGAGGGGCCAGAGCCGCCTCCAAATTTCTACGAAAATTTGATTGGATAAAATATAAAGCACTGAGAGAAAGGCAGATGAAGGCTTTTACTTAATTCAGGATCATTTCAAGATTAGAAATCCTGTTGGTAGTTGAAAT
>CAYNDN010000348.1:2277-2538 GCA_964395075.1 uncultured Lentimicrobiaceae bacterium
GCCTAAACAATTCCTGCTGGTTTACCCTGGTTGGCCGATTGATGCCGGGCCAATGTTTTGTGCAACTGCAATAATCAAGGAGCAGCATTTGGGAAGGGATGCCTACTGATCTGATTTTATATCCATACGACAACACATTCGCCACACAGGTTACACTAAAAATACCTGTTCCGGGTAGTCCGGCATACTTGTTCAGGAGTTTTGAAAAACTGCCTGCATGCGAGGTTATTTCAACTTCTATATTTCGTGATATGAGTTTCT
>CAYNDN010000348.1:2548-5800 GCA_964395075.1 uncultured Lentimicrobiaceae bacterium
TAATCTGACACTGAGCTTTGCAGTCATCGCATTGTGAGTCCTTTTCTCCTGATTGGGATGTTTGACATACCCCGAACTGACCGGTCGTCATACAATCGGGCAACAGAACGACTTTCCTGGTTGCGTTTTCAAATTCCTCTCTCTGAGCCCTGTTGAGAATGTTGGAAGCAATCATATTAAAGAGATATTCATCCTGTGTACGGCTACAAAAAATTATATCGTTACGATGCTTATAATTCTTCTTTACTTTTTCAAGAAACGGGGTTACTCCCTGCACATAGCAGCTTAAATTTTCTCTGGCTATTTTAATAAACCGTGAAACAATTTCTTTGTTTGTACTGAGAAATCTTGAAATATAAATCGGTGTTTGAGTCTTTAAAAACGAATGCCATGTTTTTAACCTTTTCACCTCTTGATTAAAATCTTTTGTGGCATCGAGCCATTGTATAAGCCGATAAAGGTTCTCAACTATTGGAACCAGTTCATAGCTGTTATCTTTTTCTATTAAATGCCGGTAAGCCAGTATTCCTCTTAGTTTATCTATAGGCTCCTTGATCGCTTTTAAATTTTGCCCGGCACTATACAAAATATCAGAGGCCATTTTTACCGAACCGGTTAGAGCAGAGGCGTATCCGGCGTACTTTTCCCAGTATAGCCCTATCATGATATATTCAACAAGGTATTCCTCTATGTTTCTTACAGGCTCATTTTTTTGTTGTTCTATGAAATTCCTGAATTCTGCAACGTGAACAATAGCAGAATCACCCAATAAAATGTCAAGTAGTCCGGATGTAGTTTTGGATAAGTTTTGGTAAAATGGATTCATACCAATCTCACCAGCGTTTAAGTTGTAAATGTGTTCCCCCATTTATTGGTTAAATTAATGTGCGGCGAATATGCTAAAATTTTCCAATAAATCCAAATAAAATTTAAGACAAGTTATCAAGTAGTTACTGAGTAATCAGCCGCAGGCAAATGGTGGTATGCTTTCATAGGTGCAAGACAAAAGTAAATCCCACAAACAGCACAAAACCAACCTGATTAATTCACATAATATTCAATGATGTTACCACATCCTTTAGGGCGAGGATTTTGAGATATTAACCTCAATAATTCAAGAAAATTTTAGGAGGATAAATAATCAGTGGGAATGAATCCCATCATTTCCTGGAATTGCTTGTAAATTTCAGCTAACCGGCCGGTGGCCTCTTCGGGTTTTACAGGGTTAATGATCGGCATAATGTTTAGATTTAAGTTGATGAAAAATTTTAACAAATAACCGGATTTTTGTGGTGTCAACATCACTTTTTGTAAATAATTTTTACAAGTTTAAACATTTAATTCCTGGCAAACGGATGGCGTAAGTAGGATAAAATTTGCGATTCATAAACCAAACCTTACCTTACGGTAATTTCGAGGATAGTGTTGTAAGGATTGTGATTACATTTGTTTTACAATCTACGATGATGAAAAGACTTGTATTAAAAGCTTTCCTTTTATTGATGTGTTTGCCGGCTTTCATACAAATGCAGGGGCAGCCGGGCATCGACAGCCTTGAAATGGCATTGCAAAAAACCAATGATGAACAAAAAAGGGTGGACCTGATGATTGAATTGGCCAACAATTATCTCGATAAAACCGGCGATTTAAACCAGGCCAGGAATTACGCCTGGGATGCCAACGACATTTGTGCAAGCAACAACCTTAAAGTTCCCGTAAAGTTACATTTTATCCGTTCCAGAATATTCAGCGAATTGATGTCACCCTGGGATGCCTACCTCGAAATTGAGAAAGCACTGAAAAAAATTTCTGTATCAGATACAGAAACACGGGCAGAGGCTTTTAATTATAAGGCCAATTATTTACTCAGGTCAGGCAAATTTATGGACGCCATCAATCAGTATAAATTCAATGCACATTTTGCTGATTCGGCTGCACTACCAAAACAATATGCCGAAGCCCTCTATCTTCTCTCCAATTCCTACAACGCCATTGGCGACATGAATCTGGAAATTTCCACACTTGAGAAATATGTCGAATTTGTTTCATCAGAAATGGATACGGCCAATATGGCCCGTGGATTTTTCAGGCTGGGCGATGTTTATTTGGTCGATTCAGTTTTTGAACCAGCTATCAACTATTTCGAAAAATCTTATACCCTGCGAACAGCATTGAAAGATACTGCGGCAATGGCCTACGACCTTTTACGCATTGCATGGTGTAACTATCTGAACGAGAATTACGACCTTTCGATAAAGCAATTTGAAGAAGCATTCGAACTGGCTGAGACCGGAGGCAGAAAAACCAGTGTTACAAATGCTTTGGGAAACCTCGGAACAATATATCGCGACATTGGTAAATTTGAAAAAGCAGCTTCCTATTATAAAAAGAGCATTGTGGTTTCTGAGGAGATCAATGATTATTTCAACCTGTCGTGGGTATATCAGGATATGAGTGATATGTTTGCCGATATGGGCGAAATTGACAAAGCGTTCGAATATTATAAACTGCACACCAAATTCAGCGATTCGCTCAACCAGGAAAGATACCAGTATGGCCTGGACCGTGCACGCATGCTTTTCGAAACAGAAAAAAAACAACAGGAACTGGAATTGATTTCAGTAAAACTGAAGCAAAATCAAACTTTTGTTTATGGATTAACCGGAGTGATAGTGCTGCTGATCTTTATTGCCTTGCTGATTATAAGGCAAACACGGATTTCCACAAAACGCAGGATTTCAGAAATGAAGCACCGCCTTTCGGAACTGACACAGAAAAACCTGAGGCAGCAAATGAATCCGCATTTTATCTTTAATACCCTCAATTCGATTCAGTACTACATGTATCAGCACGACAAAATCGCCACCAACGATTATATGTCGAAATTCTCCGGCTTGATGCGTAAAACCCTCGAAAATTCCAGGCATACTTCAATTCCAATAAAAGACGAACTGGAGGCACTGAGCTTATATCTTGAGCTTGAATCGTTGCGGTTTAAGCATAAATTCACCCACGAAATTACTTTGGATGAAGATATCGATCAAATGCTCCATAAAATTCCCACCATGCTTATACAACCTTATGTGGAGAATGCCATCTGCCATGGTATCATGCATAAGGAAGGTGCTGATGGCATGATAAAGGTGACCCTGAAATTGGAAGAAAACACAATTGCCTGTACCGTGGAGGATAACGGGATTGGCCGCGAGGAAGCAATGAAAATTAAAAACAACAACAATAAAAAACATCGTT
>CAYNDN010000349.1:0-5794 GCA_964395075.1 uncultured Lentimicrobiaceae bacterium
ACCACTGCCGACTGCCGACTGCGGACTGCCAGCTTTATGTGTGTTTTTCTGTAAGCGCTTAGGCTACAAAACTAACCAACATGTTGTTCGTTTTACATGTTGTCGGATTTCACTTCCCGTTAAGCGGTTTTAATTTTCAAATTTGATCATCTTCAAATTTTGGAAATTAATTTAGGATCTTCCACAAAATTTGCAGTAGTTCCAATTTAATGTTGCTAAAAAGCTGTTTTTAAAACAGATACTACATGATCAAGTTGGTCATCATCAAAATCAAGATGTGTAACCATACGGATAGTTTGTGGTCCAAACTGAACGGCTGAAATATGATGTTCCGATAGTATATGCAGAAATTCTTTATCCTTAATCGTATCATCCAAATGAAAAACAATGATGTTGGTTTCTACAGGCAGTGTCTCTTTTACAAATGGCAATGTTGTAATGGTGTTTGCAAGCTCACAGGCACGTAAATGATCTTCTTTCAAACGGCTGACATGATGATCGAGGGCATAAATACCGGCTGCTGCAAGGAAACCGGCCTGCCGCATTCCCCCACCAAAAACCTTTCTGATCCGTCTTGCTTTTTTAATCAGATTTTTTGTGCCCAACAATACTGAACCAACCGGCGCACCTAATCCTTTCGAAAGACAAATAGAAATGGTATCGAATACATTACCATAGTCTTCAGGGTAATGATCCGTTTCTACAATTGCATTGAAAATCCTCGCACCATCAAGGTGAAAAAGAAGATTGTTTTGATCGCAAACAGCCTTGATTTTTACGATTTCTTCCATGTTCCAAACGCTGCCCCCACCTTTATTGCTGGTGTTTTCGATCACCACAAGACTTGTGGAGGGATGGTGTACATTATCAGGATTGATATTTTGCTCAACATCTTCGGCTGTAAATCTGCCCCGGTTTCCCTCCAGTAAACGCACAGAGCAACCTGAGTTTACCGCAATTCCCCCTCCTTCGTAATTATACACATGAGCTGTTTTATCAGAGATAACTTCATCACCCGGACTAGTAAGTACCTTGATAGCAATTTGGTTGGTCATGGTTCCCGAAGGGCAAAACAACCCGGCTTCTTTTCCGAAAAGAGCTGCGGTCTTTTCCTCGAGCTTATTTACCGTTGGGTCTTCTTCAAACACATCATCGCCAACCTGTGCTGAAAACATGGCCTCCAGCATACCTTTTGTTGGGAGTGTAACAGTATCGCTTCTTAAATCTATTTTCATCTGTCTGATTTCTGACAAAATTAGTATCTTTCAACTTTGTTAAGCCAAAATATGAAACATGCTTTAAAAGTATTTCCCTTTTGGTTTTTGGCTTGTCCAAGTTGCGCTTTTATTAGTTTTACAATTCCAAAATTTAAATCTATGAATTTTTTAGAACTCGTAAAGAACCGGGAAAGCATCAGGAGTTACGATCCTGAAAAACCCGTTGAAAGTGAAAAACTTAACCGCATTCTTGAAGCCGGAAGGCTGGCTCCTTCTGCTGCCAATAAACAACCGTGGAAGTTTTATCTAATTTCAAAACCGGAAAACCTCACAAAAATCAGGGCGTGTTATCATAAAAGTTGGTTCGCCGATGCGCCATACGTTTTGGTGGTTGCAGGAAAAACAGATTGTGCCTGGACAAGAAGTTCTGATGGTTACAATGCCATTGAAACGGATCTCACTATCGCCATGGATCATATAATTTTGGCTGCTGAAGCAGAAAGTGTGGCAACCTGCTGGATTGCAGCCTTTGATCCGCAAAAATTAATGAAATCAGGGATTGTTGAGCCGGATGAAACGGTTTTTGCTATTACTCCACTTGGATATCCAAAGGCCGGTTTTAGTAAAAGCGGTCTAAAATTAAGAAAACCTGCAGAAGAGGTAATTGTATTTCTATAATCACACTAAAATCATTTACAGTGCATAGCATCAGGGATTATCTGCTTTACGACATTTCGAAAAAACATGCCGCTGAAATAGCAAGTAAAGCGGCACAAGATGCAGCAATATTGAAAGCATTATGGAACTTCGCGCTTAGTGATGAGACCCCGGTAAACTGGAGGGCAGCATGGGTAATTAAAGGCATTCATGAAAACAACCGTAACCTGATTGAGCCTTTGATCAGTGATATGATAAGGGCTTTACCCCAATTAGAAAAGGAAGGGGTAAAGCGAGAATTCCTGCGCATGATCATGGAATACCCCCTGCCTGAAGGTGAAGAATCACTTGGTGTTTTATTGGATAGCTGTTTTCGGTGGCTTGCCAACCCGGCCGAGCCCATTGCAGTAAAAATTCATTGCATGACCATTCTGTTTGAAATCTGTAAGGTGATACCAGAGATCAAACAGGAATTGATCACCACCATCGAAATCTCCATGCAAGAAGGATCGGCCGGAATAATAAACCGTGGAAAAAAAACAATTAAAGCACTGCGACTAGGAAAACTAAAAATTAGTTAGAAATTACAACTAAACCTGCCATTACAAATTTTACCTGATTTTTTTTGGCCAGAATCTCACCTGATTTTATCACCATTTAAACGCAAAAAAAAAGAGGCTCACAATGTGCCTCTTTTAAAAGATATTTTTTTTGTGTCTGCTACCGTAACACAAAAGAACCTTCTCCAATTTTTTCCTGGTCGGTGTATATATCAACGAAATATTTCCCCTCCATGGCTTCCTCGTCACCACTGCGTTTACGGTTCCAGTATGCACAAACATCAACTGGTTCGCCTTCATATTTTATTGTGCGTTTTATTGAATATTGCAGTTGCTCACCCTTATGTTGAAATGCATATTTTTCGCTGTCGTCGATCATTAAAACAGCTTTATCCGGCCTTGAAATGCGGATGTAAATGTTTTTTTCACCGGTTTCAACCAACGCGTTTTCACCAAGTGTAAAACATACCCTCACCCTGTCGGTACGCCGGGCCTTGTCGGTTTCTTTTTGGTTTGACCCACGTTGACGAATCCCGGAAGCTTCCACATTATATGCGCGCAAAACCGAGGCATCTTCTACTATCGTTTCCAGCTCTTTCTTTTCAATTTTAAGCTCGGAGTTTTTTATTTGTTCTGTCCTGAAACTCTCCCTGATGCGTTCGTTTTCTTCGGTAAGTTCCTGGTTAACTGTGTAGAGCGAATCCATCTGGCGAACATATTTTTGAACGGTTACACGCAGCCTGTCAAGTTTCTTTTTAATCAGATAATACTCCCACTTGTAGTTGAGCAGGTTTTCGATCTCTTCGGCATTGGCCTGAATCACGCTGTCTCGTGTTGCAAGCGTGTCAGAAAGGTTTCCATAATCTCTCTTAATTTGATTGTGCTGAACCATCAACTCATCCAGTTCCAGTTGCAGGTCGGTGCGAATTTGCTCCTTTTCAGCCTGTAGTTTGGAAACCTCTTTTGATTTATCAAAATAGAACCACGCAGCAATGGCCAGCAAAATGGCCAAAACAACAAGTAGAATGATGTAAACGATTGGCCTTGATTTTTTTTGAGCTTCTTCAGTCATTTTATATAAAACTTAATTTTGATTACAAAAAAATCAGGATGCTGCAATAACATCCTGAGAATTACGGTGCAAAAGTATTTTAATCTTAGAATCTAAACGCGAAAATTAATAGGGAAGTACATCTTGTTTTTTTTCTTTTTGCCATTCGGGAATCTTAAATTTATCCGGATAAAGTCTGTTAATCTGGTCTTTCCATGCGCCGGGATAACCCACTTCCTCTATCCGTCCTTTTTCATCCTTTACGTAGCCATCGTTATATTTTGTAAGTAATTGCTCGCCAAGTGCAATCCATTCATCGTGCACTTTTTTACCCCAGGTGTTGGAAAACAAGGTCAATTCCCCGATTTGCTGTTCCTTTGAAAGATCGAGTACAGCCTTTGAAATGCTGTCCACCTCGTGGATCATTTTCGTTTCCAAATAATTTTGCAACTTTTGGATATCCTGAATCATGTAAGAATACTTAACATTGGCAAAGTTGGATACGAAGTTAAAAACCCACCACATGGAATCCCAGGAAAATTTATTGATGTCACCTTTTGTGAAAGGTTCAGGAACGGTTTTGTTACCCACGAAAATGGGAACATAGCATGTAAAATAGGTGTCGTCCACACCAAACCAGCATATTCCACCCACATTATCCGGGTAATCAGCACGCATTTGGCCGATGTATGAAAAACAGGTGTTGTATGTTGAAATCGGACGCTCCCATGAATATCGAGTGCTATCCCTGTCGTCCCAATACAATGGCCTCCAGCGGTTGGGTGTTCCGAAGGGGCCTGCATCCAATCCTTTTGTCATGTCGAATTCGGTACCTTCGTAATGATCGCGTACCAGATCCATCACAGCACTCAACGAAACTTTCTTGTCGGGTTTGATCCAAAGCGGATAACGCTCAGCTCCCTGGATTCCACGGTGATAATCGGGTGAAAATTCTTCGGAAGGAGCTGCCCTTCTAAACAGACTCCAAACGCGGGATTCACAATATTTCAGGCGGTCGGGTGAGGCAGGGTTGTAAACCTCATTAAACCGGAATGGCTCATCTGACTCCGGATCATAATAACCTTTTTCCACAGCAAAGGTGATCACATTTTCCGAATACAGGCAATTCTCCGGATCATCCATCGGAAATTCACCAATACGGGCCATGTTGGCGTGCGCCGATATCATGCCATCCGGGATTTTCCGGGCAACCCAGATTGCTCCTTCTCCTCCATCACCTGTTCCGATCATTTCCAATATCCAGGCTTCGTTGGGATCGACCAGTGAAAACGACTCCCCTTCGCTGCCGTAACCATACTGCTCAACGATTGATGTAATCACTTCAACAGCTTCGCGCGCAGTTTTTGCCCGCTCCAGCGCCAGGCTCATCAGGTGCCAGTATTGTAAATATTTGGTGTGGTTCCATAGTTCTTCCCTTCCGGTAAAGGTGGTTTCTCCAACAGCCAGTTGGTGTTCATTCATCTGAAAACCTAACACAGCATAGGTGTGGGAAACCTGGTGAATTTTACCTTCCACATTGTTTCTTCCACTCCTGAATGTAAGCGAATCTCCGGGCTGATGATCAGCGGCCGGTGTGTTCGTTAAACGGTAGAGCCATTCTCCATCGTTGGTGTAAACCAAATAAGCAGAACCGTCCGTGGAGGCACCTTTGGTAACAAGGAGGTTTGTACAGGGAAAAAGCAGAGAAGGAATTAACAATGCAAGTAATACGCTGTAAATTTGTTTCATAACAATATCTAAATTGAAAAATCGGAGGTGAAAAATATTGATGGGCCTCTTTGAAAATCGTATGTTCTTTCTAACTGTTTACTAAAGTTTTATTCGATATGTGCTGGTTTGCTAAAGTTTTCCAACAACTGGTTTGACATCCTTAAAATGGAATTAACCTGCCCAAAATTAACCGAAGGAAAATCAGACAAAAAATCAGTAATTGTTTCACCATTTTCCAGATAATCAAACAGATTTTTTACGGGGACACGTGTGCCATTAAAAACCGGGGTGCCACCTAAAATATCTTTATCAAGATTTATTACAGTATTCATTTGATTAGTATTTGAAATCCATAAAATTACAACGAAAACGAACAACTGTAAGATATTTATGAATTAAAAAAAAGGCGCAACAATCAAATAGCTGCGCCCTTGCATTGTATGTTAATTTCGATACAATAATTTGAGATTTGTTATTTTATTACGGCAATCATTCGATTTACCTAATAACCAGTAACGAATAATTTATGGTTCTACTACCATTTTTGTGGGTAAATTCTTCTTTGCTGATTAGTGTTT
>CAYNDN010000350.1:0-5769 GCA_964395075.1 uncultured Lentimicrobiaceae bacterium
CAGCAGTCCAATTTGAATGGCTTTTTCGACATTTACTACCCCATAACCTGACTGGAAATCAGGACCCACAGGCCCCCAATCATCGGCAGTATTGAGGATAAAGTTTTTAAGCAAATCAGGTCTGGGCGTTTCTCCACCATAGATTTTGCGGTAGCGTTCAATCATCAGTGCAGCAGCACCTGATACAGCCGGTGTGGCCATAGATGTTCCATGCAGGGCCTGATAGGGAAAAGCAGAACCATGAGGCATTGATGAATATACATACCATCCTTTGGCAACAACATCAGGTTTTAGACGACCATCTGTACATGGCCCCCAATTACTAAAGTATGTCATGGAAAGATTTTCATCTTGTTTAATTGCTCCAACCGAAACTACGTTTTTTGCGGTTGCTAAAGGTGTAATAGACCCATAACCTCCAGTTTTATTACAAGGAGGATTGATTGCATCATGCCTGTTATTGCCTGCAGCAAAGAAAATGGAAAGATTTTTATCATAGACCAACTTATCCATATTGCTGCAAAGTGAGGTGTACACTCCTAAGATGTTACAATTATTTTTAAAAGCATTGCCCCACGAATTTTGTGAAATGACGATTCCTTGATCATCTACACAATCCCGCATTTCATCCGAAGGATAAGGATACCTAAGATAACTATCGCAATCAAGAGACTCATAATACCATGCGAAAATGTTTGCCTTTGGTGCCATTCCTGCATATTCATAAAGTGGAGGATATGCACCGCTACCCGCCATAGTGCCAGCAACATGTGTGGGATGATGATTCTTGTCGGGTTCGGGGATATGACAACCATCAATAATTTCCATAATAGTTAAGCGATTTTCGAAGTCAAGACAATCTGGATCAGGAACCCCACCATCCCAAATTCCAAGGTTTACACCTTCTCCGGTCAACTGGTAGGGATTGCCAATACTGCTCCATGGTTCTGCCATCACTTTGTTAGCTTTAATCAGCTCCTTCGATCCTTTATTCCATGTGGTTAAAACAAAGTTGGTGTCCATAATGCTTATCCATGGCAGAGCCTGAACAGAATCAAAAAGCAATTGATTCGTTTCGATGGTTATCCGGCTGAAATATTCGGAACTCTCAATTACTGTGTTGCCCATGCTTTCCAGAATTTCCTGCGCTAATGTATTGGTTATGGTTTCATCATGCGACAACATACATTTGAAAATATTTAACTCCAGATATGTTAAGGTTAAACAATCCATTACAGTAATTACACAAGGATCAATTGAGTATCCGGTAAGGCATAGTTCTACAGAGCCATTTGCACAATCAGCATCTCCGGGAGTGTAGGTGGGATTCAAATCATATTCGGAAGGGGTGAAAACACCATCTCCACTTGTTGTCCATAGCAGCATGGAATAATTTTCGGCATAAGCATCTGTGATCGCATAAGGTTCACAATCAACAGTAGCACCGGTTCCTGCATAAACAACAGGGAGCAAAGCAAATGTTAGTGTTATGCAGTCTTCCGCATCTTCACAGGGATCAGTTCCATAAGCAATCAGGCATAAGTCCACCGAACCCAAACTGTAGTCAGAAGCACTTGGAGTATAGACTGCTTCAAGGATCGTATTCTCATCAAAAGTCCCTGTTCCATTGGGCGTGTACCAAAGTAATGAAATATAATTTTCAGCGTTCCCCTGTAGATAAACACTTTGTCCTTCGCAAATTGTCATATCATAGCCGGCATGCACAACCGGACACAATATTTCCTCCCCATAAATCCCAAAAGAAAGATTGTGATCGGAGGTTTCTTCAAAAACAACCGAACCGGATGTCCATTCAATACAAGAATAACCAAAGCCATCGTTAGGGTTTCTCCATTGCAGTTCGTTCAATATGGTTGGCGATTCCTGCTTTTTCCAGAACCATTGTCCTAATGGGATATATGGTATATGTGGTTGTACGGAAATCCAATAATGCCCCGATTGCAATGTAAAAGGATCATAATCCGGAGTTAATAGAAAATCGAACACCAAATCACCCTCTGGAGTTGCTGTAACCGGGAAATCGATGATACTGACAATGGCAGCATCGGGCTTATGCAGCAATGGTTCGTTCAGGTAGATGAACAGGTGAGCTGTTGACGCAGGCCCTCCGTCAGGAGAATACTGGCCGGAGAAAAATATTTCGTCTATTAGCCATGTTTCACCTTCAGGCACTACAAAATCATCAGCCGCCTGACACGTATAATCAGGATAATCCGTAAAATCCTGTGAAGCAATTGCCGTTTCATTGGAAGGATTGGAGAGTTGCCCGTAGAGCAGATCATTGTCTGTTGGGGCTTTAATAGTTTGTTTGTCAGCCTTGCAACTGAGTTTAATATCAGGCACCTGGCAAACCAACATCACGGGAATCATGATGAACATCGTGATGAATACTGGAGAAAATACATTTTTTTTCATAATATTATTTTTTTAGATAAGCTTAAATCAGTTTTAAAAAACTGCCAATGCCCAAAGCAAAAGCTTGTGGGCATTGGCAATTTGCATATATTAGTTACGTACAATTTTTTCAAAGTACACTTTGTTGTCAGTCTCAAGCCGGATAAAATAGAGACCCTTTGGCCGGGTGCTTATATTGACTTTGACGGGTAAGGTCACAAAGTCGTGATAGACTTCAGTTCCGAGTGCATCGATAATTCTGATATCAACATTTTCGGATGTGCCTTCGATGGTGAAAGTTCCATCGTTGGGGTTTGGAAAGATGCTTATATCATGGATGGATGAATTTGTAATACCATTGGCCGAAAGCTTTATATCATCAACAACCGACATCCCGTTTGGCACAAACAATCCTGAATGATCGTAAACCGATTTATAGAAAACTTCGAGATCAAATACTTCGCCGGTGGCTGTACGGAACAATCTGAATGCAATCATTTCACCGTTGGTAAATCCGACCTTATCAGTAATATAAGGATCATCAGCGTTCAAAGTAACAGCAAAGTGCGAGGATGCATCCCGGATTTTTGTTAAACCCGCACATGTACCATCAGTGGTAAAACCACCAATGATATCCTTTTCATACAATGCATTTTCGCTTAATTCGAAAGCTATAACATGTGAAGAGTGGGTTTGAGTGACTTTGTTCCATGGTGTAACCAATGCCGACAAATCCGGAGGTTTGATTGTGGATATTCCTTTTCCGGAAATTGCATAGTCGATGCTGTCAGTGCCACTCATCCTGACGAAATAGGCATTTCCCGGCAGAACATTTCCAAGTGTATTGATGCTGTACACAGGCCAGTAAACACCGGTGCCGGCTACTTCTTTAACGATTTGCAGGCTGCTCTTGCCGGCAAATAAGTCTTCAACCGGATAAGCCTGCTTGCTGAGAACCGGAATAATATTCCAGGCCTGATTGAGATGCACGGTTTTATTTTGCAGATCACATCCCTGGAAATTCAGGGCAGTGGGGTCATTGAATTTGCCGATATATCCCGAATAGCTATCCCAGTCGGTAATCGTAAAGATGTTACCTTCCGGATAAAATATTCCGGAGTAGTTGTACAAGATTACCAGATCATCCAATACCGGATTCAGAATTGCTTCAAGGTCTGGATTGGTAATATCAATCGGGCTTGAAATACCACTCCATCCCGGTTCGATCTGAATTGTATAATCTGTGATTCCTATCGTAAGAGTCATACAATCAGTAGCACCCACCGAACAAGGCTCCATTGGTGCAGCGCTTAAACACAACTCAACGCTGCCAAGCATAAAATCCATTGCAGAAGGCGTATAACTTGGATTGAGGATATTCGGATCACTGAAAGTTCCAGAGCCAAAAAAAGTTGACCATATCAATAATCCATGATCCTGTGCCATTGCATTAGCCAATTCGAAAATGTCGCCTTGGCATACTGTCGCATCATCACCTGCAAAAACTATTGGTGCCGGCTGAAATGATATGGTTATGCAATCGGTAGCTCCCAATGAGCAAGGATCGATTGGAGCTGCGCTGAGGCAAAGTTCAACACTTCCCAGCAGATAATCAAGCCAGCCTGGTGAGTAAACCGGGTTTTGAGCGTAAGGATCGCTGAAAGTGCCTGTACCCCCATTCGTTGTCCACAGCACTGATGCATTGTTCTGTGCCATTGCATCTGCCAATTCGAAACTTTCGCCTTCGCACAATGTTGCATCATCACCTGCAAAAACTGTTGGTGCAGGCTGAAATGATAGAGTCATACAATCGGTAAATGCTAAAGTGCATGGATCTATGGGTGATAAATTCATACATAGTTCAACACTTCCCAACATATATTCGGACATTCCGGGAGTATAAACCGGGTTAATCTGGTTGGGATCATCGAAAAAGCCTGAACCATCAGTCTCCCATTGTATAGCTCCATAATAAAAAGCCTCCGCTAAAAGGATTTCAAAAACATCCCCCTCGCACATTATCCAATCCGGGCCTGCACTTCCGTCTGAGTCACCTGTAACAGTAATGGTGAATTGGCAACTATTTTCACAACCATTTTCATCAATATAGGTATAATGAATAGTATGTGTTCCAACACCGGCTGTTTGAGCGTTGAAAGTATTGCCAAATACACCAGGCCCGGCATACATTCCTTCCGGAGGAATTGCTCCGGTCAATGCCGATGGCGGATCGCTGATACATAACGAAAAATCAGGGGGACATGTAACTTCCGGTATTGGATAAAGTGTAAGCGTCATGCAATCAGTTGCTTCATAAATGCAGGGGTTGCAAGGATATGCAGTAATACAAAGTTCTACACTTCCATTTTCGCAATCCTCAACACCAGGATAATAGAGTGTAATTGGACTGATTGCATCCTCAAAGTTCCCATCACCGGTTGTTTCCCATATTTGTCCGCAATTATTGATAACCTGTCCATAAATCATTGGGCTCATTTGATAACAGCAAACAGACCTGTCAGGCCCGGCACTGGCAGCTGGAATATTTTCTACCGTGATATTGAAAATGCAACTGCCCGTGCAACCATTTTCATCCGTGTATGAATAGCTAATATTATGTGTTCCTGCTCCGGCTGTCAACGGATCGAATAAGCCATCTAAAACTCCCGGCCCTGAATATACTCCACCTGCCGGCGTAGCTCCTGAAACTGCAAATGCCGGATCGCTGATACAAACCGCAAAATCACCCGGGCAATTTACTTCTGGTAAGGGGAATAAGGTAAGGATCATACAATCAGTTACCGAAACGGTAGATGGTGGCAATGGGTATGCTGTTAAACAAAGCTCTGCGAAGCCATTATCACAATCTTCCGGGCCCGGAAAATATGTTGGGTTTTCAGCATCTTCCGGCACAAAACTTCCATCTCCGTAGCTTGTCCATAAGAGTGCTGAATAATTATCAGCTTCAGCATTTAGTAATATGTAGGCATCACCGCAGCATACCGTATCATTCTGGCCGGCATCTGCAGTTACGCCCGGAATAATGGTAATGGTAATACAATCTGTTACATCTTCACAGGGTGAAATGCCAAAAGCTGTCAAACAAATTTCAATTTCTCCCAATGCTTCATCATCCGGCCCAAATTGATAAACTGCATTCAAGGTATTTTGGCTGGTAAAACTTCCGGTTCCATTGGTTGTTGCCCATGATAATTCTGAATAATTTTCTGCCATTCCGCTTAAATAGTAATTTATTGCAGCAGCACTAACAGTAGCATCTTCACCAGCATCAACTGCAGGCTTAGGTTGAATTGTTAAAGTCATGCAATCGATAGCTCCTACTGTGCAAGGTTC
>CAYNDN010000351.1:0-5768 GCA_964395075.1 uncultured Lentimicrobiaceae bacterium
AATCATTCTAATGAGTGTTGTTTTGATTTCTGGATCATGCCATAATATTAATCTAATAAAAACCCTTGCGGATTTTAGGTAATCGTATAAAAGTTTTGAAACTGTCAGACCGTTTTTATTATCCCAAAACATCAACTCCTTAGCAAGGATTCAATACAATTTTTAAAAGTAAAGCAAACTGTCTGGCAGTTGAAATTACGAACAACTCCTCCTGCTCATAAGCTTGGGAGGAACAAATAATCCCGCCTGCAGCTGCACTTTGTTTCGTTAAACAATAAATCGATTAACGGTTAACAAATAACTTTTCTCTCCTCTCCGGGGTTACTTTTCCCCATCCTCCCATACCAACCTATAAATCAAAAATTTTAACACTTAAAAACTTCTTGTTATGAAAAAGATCATTTTTACAACTACTTGTATTTTAATTTTGCTGATTAACCTGCAAACTCCTGCACAACCGATTAATACCACTGACGTGCTGGTTTCTGCCGAGGTGAACATCGATCAGTTTAATCCAGGTGTTTTTGTCAACCCCTGGAATCCTGATGAAGTGATTACTTCAACCCAACATTTCGATCACATCTTACAGGGACAAATAGTTTTTTTCGAACTCACAGAAAGCGACTTTTTTTCATCCGCCAATGCAGGACAAAGTTGGGCGCAGGGAACAGATTTGTTTAATAAAAACTCCAATCTCACAGGGCCCTCCGTTCAGGTGGATCAGGATGGGAAATATTATGTGAATTACTGCGATGGGAATGTAGGAATGTTTATGGCCTGGAGCGATGACCAGGGAAATACCTGGAACCAGAAAACCCTTAAGGCTCAACCCGATCAGGTTGCGTATTCCATTTCTACACCTGCAATGCATATCGATAACAGTCAGCGCAGTTTGTACAAAGGAAATATTTACAGTGCCTGGCGCTTTATTGCTTATGAATCCTCAGATTATTGCATTGAATTCACCAAATCAAATTATGGATCAGAACAATGGTCATCGCCGGCAAATATTTGTGTGGGTGATGAGGCCGATGCGACTTTTGAGCAAACGCCTGTTATCAGAACCGGCCCTGCAGGTGAGGTTTATGTTTGCTGGATGAACCATGATAATGGCCCACACTCGGGAGAAAATTCCATTGGTTTCAACCGCTCCTTCGATGGTGGAGAAACCTTCGGGTTTAGCTGGAACATCCAGTCTGATATCAAAGGCCTGAGCGGTAATAGCAACCTGGTTGGGCTCGACCTTATTTCGGCACCTGATATGGCTGTGGATATCAGTGGCGGCCCGCATGATGGCAAGATATACATTGTTTGGGCCAATGTGGGTGTACCCGGAGTAAATACCGGGCAGGATGTGGATATTTATATGATCACTTCCGATTCGTGGGGATCAGGCTGGTCAGCTCCCATAAAAGTGAACCAGGATCCTGTTGGCCTTTCAAAAGAACATTTTATGCCTGCCATTACCTGCGATCCTGAAACCGGAACCGTTACAGTAATTTATTACGATAACCGCGACCTGGGCAGCAATATGCTCGAAGTTTGGGGCTCGATCAGTTACGATGGGGGAAATACTTTCACCGATTTTCAGATCAGTGATGTGGCCATGAATACGAGTACATTGATATCCCCTGATGGCAATATCGGGGAAACCATCGACGTAAGTGCAGCAAATGGAACCATTGTGCCTGTCTGGACTGATTTCAGAAGCCAGTATTGCCTGGCGGTTTCCAGTGCTTTCAACGAAAAGCCGGTTGCAAAGCCGGATGATTTTCATGCTGATGTAATTGATTGGGATAACGGTGCAGTGCTTCTGACATGGATTATGGAAGATCCTGCAGGTGTTCAGCACTACAATATTTACAGGGATAATGAATTGATTGGAACAACCAATGATCTGGAGTTTCAGGAAAACCTGTCGGATTATGGAAATTTCACCTACCGGGTTACTGCCCAGTTCAACAGCATGGAATCGGCACCTGAAACAGATTTTCTGCAATGGGGAGAAGGAAGTCTATCTTTCAATTTTAATGAATTTGATGTGAAGCTTGCTCCGGGGACTTCTACAACCTATGTGCTGCGCATGGAAAACGACGGGACAATTCCTGTTGATTATGCTTTTTCGGTAGATCATGATCCGAATGCGGAGATACCCATGGACGGAGGAGCCGATGATTTTGGATATCAGTGGAAAGATAGCGATAACCCCGGTGGCCCCGGATTTGATTATATCGACATTACTGAAACAGGTGTTGAAATTACCGGAATCCAGAACGATAATTATGTTGGTCCATTCCCGATCGGTTTTTCATTTCCCTTTTACGATTATTATTACAACGAGTTTTATATTTCATCCAATGGCCTCATAACTTTTGATGGATCATTTTCAAACCCAACCAATTCCCCAATTCCAATTGCAGATGGCAACAACAATTTCATTGCCTGGTGTTGGGATGATCTTCAGAAGAAATCGGGCGGACAGGTTTTTTACCAGGAGTTTGAGGATTACATTGTGATTCAGTTTAAAGATTATGCACAGAACGGAACGCTTAATCTGCGCTACGTGATAAACGCTGAGGTAATTCTTTACAAAACCGGAGATATTGTAATTCAATATCTCGACTATACTCCCGGGCTTTTTCAAACCAACTCGTGTTCAATCGGTATCGAAAACAGCGATGGAAGCGATGGTTTACAGGTTGCATACAACCAATCCTTTATCCACGATGAGTTGGCAGTTCGGTTTTTTAACCCGGGAGTTAAGTGGATTGAAAGCGAGTTTCCTTATGGAACAATTGAGCCCGGTGAAACACATATTCAAACTGTGGAATTCCGTTCGTTGGATTTACCTTTTGGGGATTATTTTGCAAACCTGAATTTCATCACCAATGCTTTTGCTACTCCGCAATTTACCATACCGGCAAAACTTGAGATAACCAACTACATACCGGAAAGACCTCAAAACCTGGACTATGAATTGAACTCTAATGATTTAACCCTAATCTGGGATGCCCCATCTGCAAAAAGCCTGCTTGGGTATAATGTGTATGATCACGGACTAAAAGTAAATGGGGTAGTGATAACCGACACAGAATTTTTAATGGAGAACTTGCAAGGTCCTTATATGTTTCAGGTTACCGCTGTTTATCCCGATGGTGAATCCAATCCTGAGGGCGACCCCATGTTTGTTTGGGTAAATGCTGCTGCTTCACAGCAGGTGCAGGTTCAGGCCGGCTGGAGTGGAATTTCCTCCTGGGTAGTGCCCGATGAACCCTCCGTAGAATCTATGTTTGCTCAGATGGGTTATGACCTGGTTTTGATGATGGGCGATGATGGTATTTACTGGCCCGGTCAAAATATCAACACCATCGGAAACTGGAACACCAAGGCAGGCTATAAAATAAAATCTGCAGCCGGGCATGAAATTCAATTTTCCGGAACTGAACTTTCTTTACCCAACATGTATTGTGATGAAGGCTGGAATATCATCCCGGTTCTGGCAAACTGCGACGTTGCCCCAGGCGAAATTTTTGCCTATGGTTACGAATACCTTGTGATTATAAAAGAGATTGCAGGAACCAAAGTTTTCTGGCCGGCGATGAACATCATGACCCTCAATTATCTGAATCCCGGAAAAGCTTATGAAATAAACCTGAGTGGTGATGCTTCGCTGTATTTTCCCAGTTGTGACAAAGGTGGTGGAGATCCTGAAAGCCCTGAAGTACAACCCGAAACACCATGGAACGATGTTACCACTACTGCCACATCACATACAGTAGCCATTACAGTTGATGCTGTTACGCAATTGCTTTATGACGATATCATTGGCGTATTTAATGCTGATGGTCTTTGTGTTGGAGTTGCTGAATACACAAATGCACCTTTTGCTCTCACGGTTTTTGGTGATGACGTTTCAACCGAAGAAATTGACGGAATGCAGGAAGGCGAACAAATGATCTTTAAATTGTACCGGGCGGGCGATGATGAAGTATTTGCTCTTGAGGCCGGATTTATCGCTGAAATGCCGAACCATGATAACTACACGACCAATGGACTGAGTGGAATCAACACTTTAAATCTTATAGTCACCGGAACAGAAGATGCATGGAAAACTCACGAAATGAATATTTATCCCAACCCATCAAAAGGGTTGATAAATATTTCACTACCAAATGTTGAGGGTCAGGCAGAGGTAAAAATTACCAACTTGCATGGTCAAGTAGTAAAACAATGTAATATTCCGGGTGATTTTGATTTGCAGCTCGAATTGGATGTTCCTTCAGGAATTTATTTTGTAACAGCAAAAGGTAATTTTCAAACCCAAACCAAACGAATTTTAATTGGTAAATAATCTCTGACTTTTCTCTATTATACTGGCACGTTACGCTTTTTGTGTAGCGTGCTTTTTTTCCCATCAAAGCGACTCCCCGAAATAAAATTCAAAATTTAATCTCCAAAGGTTTTATGCTTTCAATATGCATTTATCTATATTTGTCATGGTTAAAACCGGGCAGAAGCTATGAAACTGGTGATATTCTTTTTATTTTCGATATCTTTTTTAACAGCCATCGGCACTCAAAATCCTGATATTGACAGCCTTTTTCAGCTACACCAAAGCCAATCCTATCAGCAACTCGAAGATACTGTAAAAGCAGATATCTGCCGCAGGCTCGCCATTGACAATGTTCGCAAATCCAGCCAGAAAGCCAGAACCTACGCTGAGGAGTTTTATCAACTATCCCTAAAATCAGGCAACAAAACCGATGAAGCCATCTCCCTAAACCTTATCGGGGTTAGCTACGTAAGCGAAGGAAATTTGGGTAAAGGCCTTGAATATTATCTGCAATCCCTCACCATACGAAAACAAATCGGTGATGAGACCATGATTTCAAACACCGCCAACAACATCGGGACCGTATATGTTCGTCTGGGCAACTATGAGGAAGGTTTTGGATATTACCAACAGGCACTGGGGATCAGGATGAAAAATAATGATCTGCCCGGAATGGCACAAACCTACAACAACCTGGGTGTTACCCTTAAAATCAGGGAGAATTATGATTCAGCAATTTACTACCTCGAAAAATCCCTTGATATAAAACGTAATCTTGGCGACAAAGAATTAATCGCCAGCACACTCAACAATCTTGGTGAAATTGCTGCCATAAATGATGATGCCAGGGCGATGAAATATTTTAAAGAGTCGTTGAAGATGCGCGAAGAGATTGGCGATAAATACGGAATGTCAAAAACCCTGGCGAGCATTAGCGATCTTAAATCTTCACAGGGCGATTTCTATGCATCGTTACAGGCCTTGCAACAAGCCATGCTCAGCATCATCCCCGGTTTTTCTGACACCTCCATCTATGCAAACCCGGCTCCAGGACTGCACGAAGTGGATTACAACACCCTGATCATCCTGAAAAACAAAGCACAAATTTTTAGGAAAATATACCAGGAGAACCCTGAGGATGTTTCGGCCTTGTCAGTTTGTTTTGGATTACATGAACTGATCATCGAATTTATCGATCAGATCAGGCTGGGCTACCTCGATGAAAAAAACAAGTTGTATATCATGCAAAACAACCGGGATATATATTCCGATGCAGTTACCACCGCAATAGAATTGCTATATCAAACCAAAGATTCTATATATAAAGCAATGGCATTCGAATTGGCGGAGCGGGGCAAGGCGCGGATCGCGGGAGGCGAGGTGCGCTATCTCGAGGCGGCGGCCGCGGCGCTCGCCGCCGAGCAGGCGGCCTCGG
>CAYNDN010000352.1:0-598 GCA_964395075.1 uncultured Lentimicrobiaceae bacterium
ATTCAGGGCTTCACTTTAAGTCCGGCTCTAAATTTTGATGTTAGATTTTAGATGTGAGGATAAACACCATACATCGGAAATCTGATATTATTTTAACGCTCGAAAGTCCTGCAGACATTCCGAGTTCGCCGCAATCTCCATCTCTCACCGCTCACCTCTTCGTCTCTTTTTCATTTTTTTGACGCTGAAGAATAGCCTGCGGGTTCATGGGATATAATTAATGTTAAAATCTCAAACTATATTTTGATGATTCGGTTTAGAAATAGTCTTAACAAAAATCACTAACAAGATGAAATATACAATTGCTACAATTTGGATGTTATTTTTACTCATTCAATTTTCCGCTGCCCAGCAGGTTCCCAGAGACCTTGTACTGGTTGAGGCTGGCACACGGTTTAACTGACCGGGCTGTCCGGGCGCAGCATTAGGAGCTGACGACCTGATAACAAACGGGCACAATGTAGCGGTGATAAAATATCACGTTGTGGATTCGCTCGCTACTTCATATTCCTATGCCAGGATTAATGATTATTACCAAATTTTTGGGCTGCCCACTACCAAATTCGATGGGATTTTAACGCACATAGGCGGAGATGCA
>CAYNDN010000352.1:608-4517 GCA_964395075.1 uncultured Lentimicrobiaceae bacterium
ATAACAGTTTATACGAAATTTATCTGCCCTACGTAAATGAACGAAACACAGTGTTGTCGGATTTTACTATCGAACCTGAGCTCGAACAACTTTCTGCTAATCAATATCGCCTTACAGCTAACATCGAAAATGTGGGTGGTTTCGCAGGCTCAGACGTTGTGTTGCAGGTTGCAGTTACCGAATCAGAGCTTGACATTGTCTGGGGTTTGAGCGACAAAGTAAATTCGGTGTTGCGCCTGATGGCTCCCGACGAGAATGGAACGCCGCTGGATTTATCGGGAGGCAATTCCCAAAACATCGAGGTTGATTTCGCTTTGCAGGATTATTGGGATGAAGACAATTGTAAAGTCATCGTTTTTATTCAGGACAATTTAACGAAAGAGGTGTTGCAGGCCACGCAGCTAACTTTTCAACCTGAAGCGCTGCAGGCAGGCTTTGTGAGTGATGTTCAGGAGGGATGCCCCGGGCTTACTGTAGCTTTTTCTGATCTCTCGGTTGGGTATGTAACTCAATGGAATTGGGCCTTCGAAGGTGGAGCACCTTCAACATCCAACGTACAAAACCCGGTGGTTAATTTCCCGGATGTAGGCAGCTTTGATGTTTCCCTCACTGTTTCGGATGGAACTGACAGCAATACAATAGACTTTGAAAACTACATCACCATCTTTGAACTGCCGGAGGTAACCCTGACTGATATTGAAGATCAGTGCATCGACTGGCCTGCTTTTGAGCTAACGCAAGGCAGTCCGCAAGGTGGTGAATATTCCGGCCCCGGGGTGGTAAATGGCTTTTTCGATCCCGGTTTGGCAGGATTTGGCACACACCTCATCACCTACACTTTTACAGATGACAATGGTTGTGAAAGTTTTTCCCAGGTTGAGGTTGTAGTGGATGCCTGTACCGGATTAACCGAAATTTACCCGGAAAACGCATTGGAAATATATCCGAATCCTCTATCCGGCAGCTCAGCCATAAAGTTTACCCTAATTCAAACTGCGCAGGTAAATATCGCCATATTTAATGTTGATGGAATGCTTGTAAGGGAACTTACAAATGAATCATATACTGTCGGAACGCATAAGTTACAAATGGATTTGATGGATTTAAGGTCGGGCGTATATTTTGTAAATTTCAATGATGGTATGAAAATGCTCACACAAAAGGTGACCGTCTTCAGGTAGATTTATATTCTGCCATTAAAAATCTTTTCAATAGTGACCGGATAAAATTTAGAAAATCATAATATTGAAAATAGATTCCTCGCTAAGCTCGGAATGACAACGAATTGCAGAATTTGGGAGGGGGAGGGCGGCGGCGAAGCCACCGCCCTCCCCCTCATCCCTAAAAAACCTTTAAAAGCCTTGTCATTCCGAGCGTAGCGAGGAATCCCAGGTAATTTAACCGGTCACTATTGAAGTTTTTTATAAGCAATTTTTGAGTTTAAACCGGGACTGAATGGACTGCGAGAAAGCCCTCATTTTTTGGTTATTTTTCCATCAGCCAGTCCAAAACAGATTTCACACGGATGTTTTCAACCGGAGGTCTTTTTGAATTGTCATTAACCAGTATCATCAGATCATTGACCCCCAGCACTTCTCCGGCGCTCAAAAGAGATGCCGTTTCCCTTTTCCAAACCTTTTCATCATCGGTATTTTCCAGTGTAATGGGCAAAATTTCAACAAATTGCCCATTGTAACAGGCAATTTTTGTAATTTATTGCAAATCCCAACAGTAACCATGGCTTCAAGATCATTGACCTGAAAGATGAAAACGGTGAAGAAAGCGGGACGGAGGTGGCGTTTGGGGTTGCCTCTCTGATTTGGCTATTTGCAACAACTCAATCATTTTACCAACATCCATTTCCATGCAGGGATAAAATCAATGCTGCCTTTTATTCCAAACTTTTCATGCATCCGCTGTTCCAGTTCCCTTTTCTGATTTAAAACGATATCTCTAATCATAATTCAAATTAAAACTTTATAATGCACAAATTTACGTAAAATTATGCATTATGATAGTTTTAGCTCACAAAACCACAAACTCTCCTGAAACAGTTCCTGCCGGAAAACCATGTAATTTCCAAAATTTCAGACAGGTTGAACAATGTTCCAATCATTGACCTGAAAGATGAAAACGGTGAAGAAAGCGGGAAGGGGGCGGTGCTTGGGCTGCCGGTTTGATTATTGCTGAATGCGGCACGAGGCCATAGCATACAAATAAAGAGGCTATATTAATTTGAAAATTTGAAGATGATCAAAATTGGAAAATTAAAACTGCTTAGCGGGAAGTGAAATCCGACAATGTTCAAAACGAACAATCCGCAATTTGCGGTAGTTAGTTTTGTTGCCTAAGCACCCAACTTGGACAAGCCAAAACCAAACAGGCTTCTAAAATAATTAGCATTTCATTGGTTTTGGCTTGTTCAAGTTGTCAGGCAAAATTTCTAAATTTTTTATCAAATCCAAGTGATTGCCATTTTTGATCTTTCTTATTATATTATAATAATTTAGAAATTTTGCTAAAGTATCTTTCAACTCATCGAAACTGATAAGGGTTTACCACTACTGTTTATTTTTCAAAAAGTTATCTCTCCGCTGGGTGATTTCGGATTTGATCTGCTCAAGACTTAATGATTTTTCACGTATCATTTGAGGGAAAGGATCGGGAATTATATCATCAAAAAAAGTCAGACTTTTTATCGCATGAAAATCACTCCTTGTTTTATATTTGATTTTATAAAACTCAATGAGTTCATAAAAACGGAACTCTTTTAGTAAAAAATATATATCAATAAAATCCTTAATTCTGGTGCCATTTCCCGAAATAGCATTTACCTTCATTGCAGCTATGTCCTGCTTACTTGCAATTCTCATTCCACTGGTTTCCAGTGGCGATGATACCTGCTCATAATTATGACAAATCATATCGACCATTACTCCATTTATTATTCCCTTTAAGGTGTTTTTATGCCGATATTGTTCCTGAAATCCATAGTTTTGCTCAAGGTGAACGAGCATTTCATGGGCATCAAAATCTTCTGTGGTAAATAAATCGACATCGACGGATAATCTATGTCCAAGGTGAAATGCCAAAGCAGTTCCTCCAACCAGTACGAAACCTTTCAAAATATTGTCGGATTGGAGTGTTTGGATTAACTCCAGTGTTTGTTTGTTGACTGTTTCCTTGTGAAGCATTTTAGCTTTTTTTTGTCGATTTTAAAAAACGTTGAAACAAATTCGCGTGTTTTAGGGTCAAGATAACCTATGTTTTGGATTTCGGTTTTCAGCGTTTTAGTGTCATAAAAGTGTAAAAGGAAAATAAATTCATCAAGGTTTCCGAGACTTAGTACCCTTTCAATAATTAAATTTTTATGCCTTGTGTTATCAAGATTTTCAAAATCAACATCCCAAAACAGTTCTTTTCTTACAGGTATCATTTTTAATCGAATCTTGTGTAAACTTCATTAAAATAATTTAGTCCAAAATTAGCAAAAAAATCATCATCATCAAGAAAGATTATTTCATTCCAAATGCTGGTGTTGGGCAATCATTATTAAGCAACTCAGGCACGCAGTTAAAAAACATTTCAACAGTAAAACCAAAGAAGCAACTTATTAAATCAGGAGAAACACACATTTTTGAGCACTCCCGGGCAATATTGTATTTTTCTTTTTGAAAACAAACACTAATCAGCAAAGAAGAATTTACCCACAAAAATGGTAGTAGAACCTTCAAATTTAAGTTGTAATTCCTCGAAGAGTTTCATTGTCATATTGTTTCTAAAAAAAAACAAAAGATAATTATACGATTTATGCCATACCGCATTAGTTATCAACAATATAAAGTTAATAGACAGACACTAAATAGTGGTTTAGTTCTCCGTAAAACCTGAATTGATTTAACCTATCTA
>CAYNDN010000352.1:4527-5749 GCA_964395075.1 uncultured Lentimicrobiaceae bacterium
GAAACTCTTGCCTGATTCCATTGTTGATTTCAAAAAATTAATAGGACTTTTGTGGCCGCAAAACGAACATCATGACAGATTCTCATTCCAGGGTACTGCGCATCTTTAAGTTTCACCGCGTGATCATTCCGGTAATACTTGGCCTTGGTGTGTTCTTGTACCTGGAATTCCGTGACTTTGCTCCCGAGCCATACTATAATATTAACTGGACGGCCTATTCTGCTGTCTGGATTTTTATGGCCATGTTGATGATGGTAACCCGCGATGTAGCCTATATGTACCGCATACGCCTCCTCACCGACAAAAAATTATCCTGGCGCAAATCATTCGATGTCATCATGTTGTGGGAATTTGCATCAGCTGTTACGCCAAGTATTGTGGGGGGCTCGGCAGCCGCACTTTACATTGTGAGCAAAGAAGGCATAAGCACCGGGCGTTCCACGGCCATCGTAATGATCACTGCTTTTCTGGATGAACTGTTTTATATCACCACAGTTCCGGTAGTTTTGCTCATCGCCGGCACCAGCCAGCTTTTCACCAACGATCAGGTGCCCTTCTTTTTCGATTCAAAAATTGGCGTGCAGGGTGCATTTATTGCAGGATACATTTTCATTTGCATTTTAACCTCCATCATCATCTATGGCGTTTTTATCAAACCGCGTGGATTTAAATGGGTGTTGCTTCAGATTTTTAAAATCAGATTCCTGCGCAAGTGGCGGATTAAGGCAGGTGAGGCCGGAGACGATATCATCACAACATCCAAAGAGATGCGGGGCAAAGGTTTTAAATTCTGGGCACGGGCTTACATTTCCACATTTCTCTCCTGGTCGGGCAGGTTCTGGGTGGTCAACTTTTTAATCCTTTCCATCACTCCGGTTGGAGATCATTTCCTGATCTGGGCCCGTCAGCTCGTGATGTGGGTCATCATGCTCATCAGCCCTACACCAGGCAGTAGCGGCGTTGCCGAATTGCTCTTCCCCAGCTTTTTCGGGCAGTTTATCCCGCTGGGGCTGGCAGCGGTGGTGGCACTCACCTGGCGCATGCTCAGCTATTATCCCTACATCATTATCGGGGCCATCGTGCTTCCCAACTGGATAAGGCGGGTGTACGCGAAGAAGAGGGTAGAGGATGATGGAAGGGCTTAGCGCAGAGCGCATAGCGCAAAGCGTAGAGAGTAGAGCGTAGAGCACAGGAAGCGGCCTAATGGCCGTCAAAGACCTCA